>JBELFK010000035.1:0-22255 GCA_042092935.1 Paracoccaceae bacterium
ATTGGGCTCCAAGCTGTTGAACCGGAAAGGCATATATATAAAAACCGTACGAGTAGTCACCAAGCCGATTGTATACTTCTAGTCTCGGCTGCTTCCAAAACCCCAAAATGAAAACCCAATATGTGAGTGCCAGCATGAAGACGGGCAAGAACATGAATGTGGGGCGCGAAATTAGCACTAAACCGGTAAGCGCCCAAGCGATCCAAAAGCTCAGTGGGATATTTTTTCTAAAAACAAAAAAACCAGAACCAAAAACGAATGGAACGCCAACATACAGCAATGTGTTGATCAAAAAATTGGTTGAAATTTGTGGAATTACCAAAAACAGTGCTACCCACGCGAGTGCAAGACTAAAGAATAGCCAAGCGCGCTCAAATACCCCCAGAAGGGCAGCCGCTACCACTCCCAAATAGCATAGCACCTCAAATCTAAGGCTCCACAAGGAACCATTAACAGCCTCGGAAAACGGGTTGCTCACAAACAATCCCGGAAGCTCTTGCCCAAAGTCGAAGAAGAGGCCAGAAAATGTTATCGTGCGCAGAATATAGCTAGGCACAACACCCCAGTACTCGTCTGAAATAGTCAGCCAAATTCCACCAACCAGCGAAGTAAATAGCGTCATTACGAAAAGCGCGGGAAACAATCGCAGCGCTCTTGCCCTTATGAAGGCTGGCATACTGCTTCGTTGAGTGGCGCTTTTGGTTATGTAAAAACCGGAAATAGCAAAGAATACGAAAACGCTAGCACGACCGAGGTTGTCTCCTTTTAGAAACACCTCAAATGGTTCGAGTGTCTCTGGGCCTAGCGCTATCGGATACGCATGGGAAACCATGACCCCAAATGCAGCCAGCATTCGGATCAGGTTGAAATTATTGTCGCGACCAATTGATCGGTCGGCGATAGTTGGCGACGCTTGAAAAAGTTTCACACCCAATCTCCCATTACGAGATTAGCTTTTCACGAAGTGTGTGCGAACTCCAGAAGTATTGCCGCCGCCAACCGGATCATTGTCTAGGACTGGAGTGTCGCGCTGGACTCGGAAGCTTGACTGCTCAATACCGATAATGTTCCGGCTTGAACGGGCCCTCGGTGCCCACACCGATATAGTCAGCCTGCTCTTTACTGAGGCTCGATAGCTTCACGCCAATACGCTCAAGATGCAAACGCGCGACTTTCTCGTCGAGGTGCTTGGGCAGGATGTAGACTTCGTTCTTATACTCGTCGCCACGTAGCCAAAGCTCGATCTGCGCCAGAACCTGGTTGGTGAAGGACGCCGACATCACGAACGACGGGTGGCCAGTGGCATTACCAAGGTTCAGCAGACGACCTTCGGACAAAAGGATCATACGGTTGCCGTTTGGCATTTCGATCATGTCCACCTGATCCTTGATGTTGGTCCATTTGTGGTTCTTCAGGCTTGCGACCTGAATTTCATTGTCGAAGTGACCGATGTTGCCAACGATCGCCATATCCTTCATCTCGCGCATGTGCTCGATACGAATGACGTCTTTGTTGCCGGTCGTGGTGATGAAGATGTCTGCCGAGTCGACAACATCCTCAAGACGCACAACTTCGAACCCGTCCATTGCTGCTTGTAGGGCGCAAATAGGGTCGATTTCCGTGACTTTTACACGGGCACCCGCACCGCTCAGCGATGCCGCCGAGCCTTTGCCCACGTCGCCATAACCACAAACAACCGCGACCTTACCGGCCATCATCGTGTCAGTCGCGCGGCGGATGCCGTCGACGAGGCTTTCTTTACAGCCGTACTTGTTGTCGAACTTCGACTTGGTGACAGAGTCGTTCACGTTGATCGCTGGGAAAGGCAATTGGCCATCGCGCTGGAGTTCATAGAGACGGTGCACACCGGTTGTGGTCTCTTCCGACACGCCAAGGATCGCATCGCGGGTCTTGGTGAACCACCCCGGAGAGGCGGCCATACGCTTTTTGATCTGCGCAAAGATCGCCTCTTCTTCTTCCGAGGTCGCAACTTCGATCAAGTTGGTCTCGCCTGCTTCGACGCGTGCACCCAGCAGAACGTAGAGCGTGGCGTCGCCACCATCGTCGAGGATCAGGTTCGCGCCTTCGGGGAACATGAACGACTGATCGAGATAATCCCAATGCTCAACCAAGGTCTGGCCTTTGACCGCAAATACCGGCGTTCCACCCGCCGCAATCGCTGCCGCTGCGTGGTCTTGGGTCGAGAAGATGTTGCACGATGCCCAACGCACATCCGCACCAAGCTCAACCAGCGTTTCGATCAGAACCGCTGTCTGAATGGTCATGTGCAAAGACCCAACGATCCGCGCGCCCTTAAGTGGCTTTTCTTCGCCAAACTCGGCCCGTAGGGACATCAGCCCCGGCATCTCGGTCTCTGCGATGTCCAACTCTTTACGGCCAAATTCAGCCAGAGAAATGTCTTTTACAACGTAGTCAGTGGTCATGTGCCAATGTCCTTAAATCTCGATTTCCGCGCCCTGTTATCACCGACACGCCCCCGCGACAATGTTTGCGTCGCGTCGCCGCGATACCGCAAAAAAGGTAGGGATTCCCGGACTTCGAATTTCGACTGTTTAACAGATCATTAAAATGTCACGAAAATTCCAAGATCGTTTTCTAATTATCGGGTAATCTGAAAGGGATCCGAGGGAAAATGGCCGGACCAATCGCTGTAGGAATAAAAAAATGCGCGTATTTCACTGCACATCATGCAAACGCAAGATGCGAATAGGCCACTTTCGGTGCGACTATTGTGAATCCCGCGCACCCGCCCGAAACTGGCTGGCAATTCCGGTCGTGGTGCTGCTGGTGCTCTATTTCCTGTATATTTTGTGAAAAAGGGGCCATTTGGCCCTCTCCCCTATTCTGGCAATATCCGAACCGCACCCTTGGCGGCTGATGACGCAAGCATCGCATAAGCCTTTAGCGCACTGGAAACCGCCCGCGGACGCGGTTCGGCTGGACCCCAAGGCAAAGCCCCTTTGGCTTCGCGGCGTGCGGTCAGGGTTGTTTCATCCACGGCCAAGTTGATCGTCCGGTTTGGAATATCGATCTCAATCGTGTCGCCAGTCTCAACCAACCCAATCAGACCGCCTTCTGAGGCTTCCGGAGAAACGTGACCGATAGAAAGCCCAGAAGTGCCGCCCGAGAAACGCCCGTCCGTCAACAATGCGCATGCCTTCCCCAAACCCTTGGATTTCAAATAGCTGGTCGGATACAGCATCTCCTGCATACCCGGTCCGCCCTGAGGCCCCTCGTATCGAATGACCACAACGTCGCCCTCAGCCACTTTGTTCGTCAGGATGCCGTTCACAGCGTCGTCCTGGCTTTCAAACACGATTGCCGTGCCGTTGAACTTCAGGATCGAGTCATCCACGCCAGCCGTTTTCACGATGCAACCGTGTTCGGCGATATTGCCAAAGAGAACGGCCAATCCGCCGTCCTTAGAGAACGCGTTTTCCACGTTGCGGATCACGCCGCCCTCACGATCCTTGTCCAAAGCCTTGTAGCGGTTTTCAGTCGAAAACGCTTGCGTTGTCCGCACCCCACCCGGGGCTGCGCGGTAAAACTTGTCAACACTTTCATCATTGGTCGTGACAACGTCCCATTTGGCAATCGCATCCGCCATCGTGTCCGCATGCACGGTCGGCACGTCGCCGTGCAGCAATCCACCGCGATACAATTCACCCAGAATTCCCATGATTCCGCCAGCGCGATGAACGTCTTCCATATGAACGTCCGCCTTGGCGGGCGCGACCTTGGATAGACACGGAACCTGACGCGACAGACGATCCATATCCTCCATCGTGAAATCAACCTTGCCCTCATAGGCGATCGCCAAAAGGTGCAAGACGGTGTTGGTCGATCCGCCCATTGCAATATCCAGTGACATGGCGTTTTCGAACGCCTTAAACGACGCAATCTCGCGCGGAAGAAGGCCCTTTTCCTCGCCCTCATAGTGACGCTTGGTGATGTCAACGATCCGGCGACCTGCCTCAAGGAACAGCTCTTTCCGGTCAGCATGCGTCGCAAGCATCGAGCCATTGCCCGGTAAAGCCAGACCCAACGCCTCGGCCAAGCAGTTCATCGAGTTCGCAGTGAACATGCCCGAGCAAGAACCACAGGTTGGGCAGGCTGCTTCTTCAATCGCCTGAACCTGATCGTCCGTGTAGTTATCGTCGGCGGCAACAACCATCGCGTCAACCAAATCAACCGCCTGTTCAATGTCGTTGATCGTGACTTTACCGGCCTCCATCGGGCCGCCAGAGACGAACACAACGGGGATGTTCAACCGCATCGCGGCCATCAACATGCCCGGCGTGATCTTATCGCAATTCGAAATACACACCATCGCATCCGCGCAATGGGCATTGACCATATATTCAACGCTATCGGCAATAATCTCACGCGAGGGCAGCGAATAGAGCATCCCATCGTGACCCATGGCGATCCCGTCGTCCACAGCAATCGTGTTGAATTCTTTCGCAACACCACCAGCCGCTTCAATCTCGCGCGCAACCATCTGACCAAGGTCTTTCAGATGCACGTGGCCGGGCACAAATTGGGTAAAGCTGTTGACCACGGCAATAATCGGCTTGCCAAAATCACCATCGGTCATGCCCGTTGCACGCCAAAGACCACGGGCCCCTGCCATGTTGCGGCCATGAGTTGAACGGCGGGAACGGTAATAAGGCATCGGAACTTCCTTCGTCGCATTTCTCTTGCGGGCCACCCCGCGTCAAGGGCGAGGAATAGCGCAAATCGCCCCCCTAAAACAATGGCCGAATCTGATCGGGAATTTACTCGGACCGTCGAATCACATAAAAGAGAACAAAATACGAACAGGATGAACGATGCCCACCCCTCCCCGCGCTTGGCAAAAGATGCTTTCCGGTCGCCGACTAGACCTTCTCGATCCCACGCCAATGGATATCGAGATCGAAGACATCGCCCACGGTCTCAGCTTTGTGGCGCGCTGGAATGGGCAAACCCTGGGCGATTTTGCCTATTCCGTGGCCGAACACTCGTTGCTTGTTGAAACGTTGTTCACACGCATGAATCCCAAAGCGCCGGTGAAATGGCGGCTTGCCGCTTTGCTGCACGATGCGCCAGAATATGTGATCGGTGACATGATCTCGCCCGTTAAATCCGCGGTTGGGCCAGACTACGATGCCCTCGACAAGCGCCTCGCCGCCGTGATCCACATTCGTTTCGGCCTGCCTGCGGCAATCCCAGCGACAATAAAAAAGCAGATCAAAAAGGCCGACAAAATCTCGGCCTGGATGGAGGCGACCCAGATCGCCGGTTTTGAGGAAGCCGAAGCCAACAAGTTCTTTGGTAAGCCTGACCTCAATCTCATCAAGGGTCTGAACATCCACCTAAGACCCCCCGTCGAGGCGCGTGAGGCATACACCGCCCGCCACGAAGAATTACTCGGCGCGCTCTGATTTTCTTTTGACCCAAAATATCCCCGCCGGAGGCGCACCCGAGCTTAGGGCCAACGGCCCGCAAGCGAGACATCAAGCGCGCCGAAAGGCGCCCATTCAGATCAACGCGGGCTGCGTTTTGCCAAAATCCGCTGCAACGTCCGGCGATGCATATTCAATCGCCGCGCGGTTTCCGAGACATTGCGATCACACAACTCGTAAACTCGCTGAATATGCTCCCAGCGCACGCGGTCAGCCGACATCGGGTTTTCCGGCGGCGGCGGCAACTCATCCTCAGAGGCCAAAAGCGCGTTCATAACGTCCGAGGCGTCCGCCGGCTTAGACAAATAATCGGTTGCGCCAATTTTAACCGCAGCAACGGCTGTCGCGATGGCGCCGTAGCCCGTCAAAACGACAACCCTGCTGTCGGGTCGCTTGTCCCGCAGAACCTCAACCACATCCAATCCGTTGCCGTCCTCAAGTCGTAAATCTACGACCGCATATGCGGGTGGTCGGGCTGTAGCGATGGCTTTGCCGGCAGCGACGGATCCCGCGGTCTCAACCTCGAACCCGCGCTTCTCCATTGCTTTGGCTAGGCGTTTGAGAAACGGTTCATCATCATCAACCAGCAGAAGCGATTTGTCTTCGCCAATTTCCAGCGATGCATAAACCATTCCAGTTCCTCCAGAGCGACAACCTATAAGCTACTTATCCCCAAGCGTTCTTGGCGTCAAACGCATGCGGCCTTTGTGGGTCGTTATAGCGCGTCGATGAAACACGCCATTTGATCGGCCAGTGATTCCGGCGCCACGTCGCGGCGAAAAAATTCGACAAACCCGACATCGGGCAAGGTCAAATAGCTAAAGGTTGAATGATCCATCAGGTAGTACTCGGGATCACCCTCTTGTTTGCGAAAATAAGTCCGGTACGCTTGGCTTGCCGCTTTGACCTGTTCAAGCGATCCGGTCAGCCCAATCATGCGCGGATGCAGATAGTCGGTAAAGTCCTTCAAAATTTCGGGTGTATCCCGCGCGGGGTCGATTGAAATAAACACAGGCGTCACGTCATAGCCGCGCTCATCCAGGATCGAGACCGCCTCGGCATTGCGCGCAGAATCAAGCGGGCAGACATCGGGGCAATAGGTATAGCCAAAGTAAATCAGACTGGGTTTTGTCAGCACGTCCTGATCGGTCACAGTCGTCCCGTTTTCATCGACAAGCGTAAAAGGACCGCCGATCTGGCTTGTCCCACCTGCAATTACACTGTTTCGGCACTGGGCAAACCGGTCGTCCGTCGTAGGCACCGACATCTTGTAAACAATGAGACCCCCAACGACGGCCAGCGTCGTCACCCCCGTCACAACGGCATAGATGGTCATTTTGTTCATTGCAGGCTCCTTATCGGGTCAATGCGTTGATTGCGCTACAAAGCCCAACTATCAATGTCTCAGCTTGTCGCAAGTCTTTGAGGTCGAAATGTCTGAAACCATGATTAGCCCGCTTCAGGGTCACCTTCGGGGAAACTGGATTCGACTGCGCACCCTGACCGCCCTGAGATGGATGGCCATCGTCGGCCAGGTTGCCGCCATAACCGTCGCTCAAAGGCTCTACAATCTCGAGTTGGAGCTGGGATTGACCTATCTGGTGATTGGCGTGTCGGTCGTCGGCAATTTGGTCGCCATGTTTGTATTGCCTGAAAACAAACGCCTTACCGAGCGCGAAAACCTTCTGACGATGATGTTCGACCTTATCCAGCTGTCTTTCCTGCTGTTTCTGACCGGCGGCCTTCACAACCCCTTTGCGTTGCTGCTGCTGGCACCCGTCACGGTTGCCTCTTCGATCCTGACGCTGCGCTCAACACTCATTCTTGGTGGCACGTCGATCATTTCGGCAACCGCTTTGATGAACTATCACCTCGTGCTGAAAACCAACGACGGTCTCGTTCTGATGGTTCCGGACGTTTTCTTGTTCGGCACATGGGTCGCAATTGGCATCGGCGTCATATTTATATCGATCTACGCGCGCCGGGTGACGCAGGAAATGAACTCAATGTCCGAGGCGCTTCAGGCGACGCAAATGGCCCTCTCACGCGAACAGCAATTGACCGATCTTGGCGGCGTTGTTGCAGCCGCTGCGCATGAATTGGGCACCCCTTTGGCGACGATCAAACTGACCAGTGGCGAGCTTGTGGAAGAACTGGAAGACCGCCCCGACCTGCAAGAGGACGCCCAGTTGATCCGCGAACAGGCCGATCGGTGTCGCGATATTCTCCGCTCGATGGGTCGCGCTGGTAAAGACGATTTGCATGTGCGCCAAGCCCCTTTGACCAGCGTGGTCCGAGACGCCGCCGAGCCGCATTTGGATCGCGGGGTCGAGGTCACGTTTGAGGAACATCCGTTCGAGGGTGAAAACCCCCGTATGCCCTCAATTCTGCGCCGCCCTGAAATCGTTCACGGCTTGCGGAACCTTGTCCAGAATGCCGTTGATTTCGCCAATAAGCGCATTTGGGTCGAGGTCTCATGGTCCGGTGACATCATCAACATTCGCATAACAGACGACGGCCGCGGGTTTCCTTCGGATATGATCGGTCGCATGGGCGATCCCTTCATGCGCCGCCGCACGACGCAACGCGAAAAAATCTCGCGTCCGGGATACGAAGGCATGGGGCTTGGCCTGTTCATCGCCAAGACGTTGCTGGAACGATCCGGGGCTGAGTTGAGCTTCTTCAACGGGCGGGACGAGTATTCCCGCGAAAGCGCCGACGAGCGTAAAGGCGCAATTGTCAACGTCGTTTGGAAGCGCGAGGACATCGACGCGCGAAATGGCCCGAACGCGATTCAAAGCGGGTTCAACCAACCGATTGAAATATGAAGAAAAACGAAGGCCACGCGGGCTTTCGTTAAGAATAATTTAACGCTTTTGATTCAACGCTGATCCCATTTTCAGGGCGGCCCATGACATTTTTCGACGCGCAAAATCTGTATTTCGTTATTCCAGCATTGTTGATCGCGATCGGGCTTCTAATCGCTTTCCTTTTCCTGCGCCAAAGGCGGCAAACCCGCGGGCTCGGACCCGAGGTGGCGGGCATTGTCTTTCTTGCTGAAAACGGCCAGATCATCGACGAAACCCCTCTGGCGCGCCTGACCCTCGGCCCGCAGGACGCCGACAGTTTGCAGTGGGAGGACTTTCACAAAGCCTTCGCCTTTCGCTTCCCGCGGTTGCCCTCGACTTTTGCAGAATGCCAAAGTTTCGCACCGGTTGAACTGCGATCAGGCTATGCCAACGACATGGCGCGTCTTGAGCTGAAACCCTACGGACCGCGCCTCAAGATCACACTGTCGCAATACGACAATGATCGCTCAGGCGTCGCTCATCATTTGGCTTTTCGAGAACATCACCAGAATTTGGCCGTCACAGGCTGTGCCCAAGACGCGCCCTTACCAGTCTGGGTGCAAGATAACGACGGACGCGAGATTTGGCGCAATGCCCAATATCGTGACCTGAGAGAAATCTATCTCGCTTCCAACGACGAAACGCCGCTGTTTGAGCTTCAGTATGACCGCCTTCGATCCGAAGGTCCCATGCGTTATCGGCTTCCTGACCAATCTGAACTGGGCGAAAGCTGGTACGAGGTTTCGATGACCGAGTCCGCGACCCATCGCAGCTTTTACGCCGCCGATGTCACGAAACTCGTTCGGGCCGAACAGGCGCAGCGCGGCTTTGTTCAGACTCTCACAAAGACTTTCGCGCAACTTGGAACCGGCCTCGCGATATTTGATCGCAAACAACAGTTGGTGTTGTTCAATCCGGCCCTGATCGAACTAACACATATCTCAGCCGAGTTTTTGACCGCCAAACCGTCTCTTACATCGTTTTTCGATTGGCTCCGCGACTCTCGAATGATGCCGGAACCGCGTGATTACAGCGAATGGCGCGAAAAGCTGAGCACTTTGTCGAACGCTGCCGCCGAGGGCACATTCTCTGAACTTTGGAGCCTGCCAAACGGATTAAGCTACCGCGTGTTGGGCCGACCGCATCCGGATGGCGCCATCGCCTTTTTGTTTGAAGATGTAACCGACCAACTTTCGTTGACCCGCAACTTCGTCAAAGAGCTTGAAATCAACCACACCCTTCTCGACGGGCTGCCACAGGCGCTGGCTGTGTTTACGTCTCGGGGAGAAATCCTGTCGGTCAATCGCGCCTATCAGGCTCTTTGGGGCAATGACCCGGCAACGCAAGTTTCCCCTGTTTCCGTGACCGATGCCGTTCGGTCTTGGTCAGCACGCACCATGTCCCACGACGCCCTGGCGAGAATTGAAACCGCTTTGCTGCAATCAAAGCCCCAGACAGAGGTGTCCGGGACACTCAAAACATCGGACCAAAGCCGCTATCAATACCGCGTCTTTTCATTGGCCTTAGGCGCAAGGGCCGTCGCATTTGAGCCCATCAATCCGCCCGAAAAACCAACCGAACCCCAGCGCTTATCGACTTGCCCCGCGCCCCTCGACGCGTAATCATGGGGCATGGTCCAAACCCTGTCCCTAACCTCTCATTCGCCCGAAGAAACTGCCCAACTCGCGCGGTCAATTGCGCCAACGTTGCGCGCTGGCGATACCCTGTTGCTTGAGGGTCAAATCGGCGGCGGCAAGACGCATTTTGCGCGCAACCTGATCCAGGGCTTGATCGGAGACACCGAGGATGTGCCCTCGCCAACCTTTACCCTCGTGCAGACCTACGAAGGCCCGGGCTTTGAGATTTGGCACAGCGACCTTTACCGCCTGTCACACCCTGATGAGGTTTTCGAGCTGGGCCTGATTGATGCGTTTTCGGATGCACTGTGCTTGATCGAATGGCCGGATCGCTTGGGGGAATTGCGGCCAAAATCGGCTCTAACATTGACGTTTTCAGCGACAAACGAAACCGAGCAACGCGTAGTCGACGCGCGCTGGCTCGATCCCCGCTGGGATTTTCTAAAGGCTATATTCGATGTTTGAGCCCTCGTCATCCCCCAGATATTTCGGCGTCGCCCCGGGCGCAGACTTTGCAAGCTCGGTCGTCGAAGGTTTGCGGGATCGCCTCGCCGGTCATCCGCCCGAGGCTATGGCGCAGATTGATCTCTACGTGAACACCCGCCGGATGGCGCGTCGCATCCGCGATCTCTTCGACGAGAACCAACCCGGTTTTCTACCAAAGATCAAACTCATCACCGATCTGGGCAAAGACCCGACTGCGATTCACATCCCTCAGGCCGTCCCTCCGCTGCGGCGACGGCTGGAACTGATCCAACTGATCTCGGGGTTGCTTGAGTCGCAACCAGACCTTGCGCCTCGGTCCAGCTTGTTTGACCTTGCCGACAGTCTGATGAAGTTGACCGAAGAAATGCAGGGCGAAGGCGTCCCCCCAAGCGTCATTCGCAATCTGGATATTACGGATCAATCGGGTCATTGGGAACGGGCGCTGAAATTCATCGGCATCGTGCAGGGCTTTTTTGGCGACACCGACCATGCGCCCGACAACGAAGCACGGCAAAGACGCGTTATTGATGAATTGGGCAGGAATTGGGTCGAAAACCCACCCATTCACCCGATCATAATTGCAGGCTCAACCGGCTCTCGGGGGACCACTGCGGGGTTCATGGAAATGGTCGCAAACGCCCCCCAAGGCGCTGTCATCCTGCCCGGATTTGACTTTGCGATGCCGCGCGACTGTTGGGACGATCTGTCCGATGCGATGACCGCCGAGGATCATCCGCAATTTCGTTTTCGCAAGCACCTGGGTGCGGGTGTTTCAGACGTTCAGCCATGGGCCAGCATTCCGCCCGTCAACCCCGAACGAAACGCGCTGGTGTCTCTCGCGCTTCGCCCCGCGCCCGTCACTGACCAGTGGCTGCGCGATGGCCCTAAGCTGGGCGATGTTGCGCAAGCATGCAGAGGCCTGACCCTACTCGAAGCCCCGTCTCCCCGCAGCGAAGCCTTGGCCATCGCGTTAAGGCTTCGGCAAGCCGCCGAGGAGGACCAGACCGCCGCGCTGATTTCACCCGACCGCGTTCTGACCCGCCAAGTCACCGCCGCGCTGCAACGGTGGGGAATTGTGCCAGACGATTCCGCCGGCAGCCCGTTGCAATTGACGCCATCGGGTCGATTTCTAAGACACATCGCTGCGCTTTTTGGCCAAAAACTGACCTCCGAGGCGTTGTTAACACTTCTAAAGCACCCGCTAACCCATGCAGATGAACGGGGTTTGCATCAGCTATGGACTCAGAAAGTTGAAGTATCGCTGCGCAAGAAGGGTCCGCCCTTTCCAACGCGCGCGGCGCTGTTGGCGTGGGCCGAAACACAGGAAAACCAGGTGGCCGAGGCAAGCGCATGGGTCAACTGGCTGTTCGACGCCATTGAGCCGCTTGCCCAGATGGCCGAAGGCTCGCTTGAGGGTTTGCTCGACACGCTTATTCACGCGGCAGAGGCCTTGTCCGCAGGAACAGGCAACCCCGCCCCCGCAGCCGTTTGGCAAAAAGATGCGGGGCGCGAGGCTTGGAAGGTTGTTGCCAGCATTCAAGCGGAGGCGCGTTTGTGTGGCGACCTGTCTGCCCATGATTTTCAGTCTCTATTTGGGGCGATCCTATCGCAGGGCGAAGTTCGAAACTCGGATACCGTGCACCCAAAGATCCTGATCTGGGGCACAATGGAGGCCCGCGTTCAGGGGGCCGAGGTTGTAATCCTCGCGGGATTGAACGAAGGCACATGGCCCGAACGACCCGACCCCGACCCCTGGATGAGCCGCGCGATGCGTCAAAAAGCGGGTCTATTGCTGCCCGAACGGCGCATTGGCCTTGCCGCCCATGATTTTCAGCAGGCAATTGCCGGCAAGGATGTGTGCTTAACCCGTTCGGCAAAAACCGACGACGCGGAAACTGTGCCGTCGCGCTGGATCAACCGTTTAACTAACCTTCTCGGCGGGCTCGAGACACAAGGCGGACCCGATGCGCTGTACGCAATGCGGGCGCGCGGCAATGCATGGTTGAGTATGGCGGCAGAAATGGAACGGCCGGAAAAGTCGGACAAGGCAACCCGCCCCTCACCCAAACCACCGGTTGAAGCGCGGCCAAAGCGCCTATCCGTGACGGCGATCCGAACCCTTATTCGCGACCCCTACGCAATATATGCGCGCGATATATTGGGCCTTTCGCCGCTGGACCCTCTGGTCCAGAAGCCGGACGCGCCGCTTCGAGGGACATTGATACACGCAATCCTTGAGGCCTTTGTCGAGGGCCGCGCAAGCGAAACACCCGCGCAGGCGAAAGCGCGGCTTTTGGCGGAAACAGACTCGATTTTGGCAGAAAAGGCTCCGTGGCCGACCGCCCGCGCAATTTGGCGATCTAAGGTCGAGCGTGTTGCGGATTGGTTTATCGAGCGCGACACCCTGCGCGCGCAATCGATGACCCCTGTAGACTTTGAGTCCGGCGGCACCCTGCATATCCCCGAGCTTGATTTCAAGCTAACCGCCAAAGCCGACCGAATTGATCGCGACGATCAAGGTCGCTTGCATATCTTTGACTACAAAACAGGGTCGCCTCCGACCAAGAAGATGCAGGCGGCCTTTGACAAACAGTTGCTGCTTGAGGTCGCGATGGCCGAAATGGGCGGGTTTGCCAAGGTCGGGGCGGGTGCCGTTGCCGAGGCCAAATACATTGGTCTTAATGCCAATCCGTCCGAAGTCGCCGCCCCGATTGACGAAATATCTGCGTCCGAAACCCTGGACGGGCTGAAAGAACTTCTTGAACGCTATTTCGACCCGAACACTGGGTATTCGTCGCGTCGCGCGATGCAAAAAGAAGGCGAATCCGGTCGCTACGACCAGCTTGCACGATTTGGCGAATGGGATATTTCGGACCGTGTTGATCCTGTGGAGTTGACGAAATGACCCACAACGACGCAACACTCACCCAAAACCGCGCGGCGCACCCCAACAATTCGACCTGGGTCGAAGCCAACGCGGGATCCGGCAAGACGCGGGTTCTCACCGATCGCGTTGCCCGCCTGTTGCTTGAGGGCGTACAGCCGCAGCATATCCTCTGCCTGACCTACACCAAAGCCGCCGCCAGCGAGATGCAGAACAGATTGTTCAAGCGCTTGGGCGAGTGGGCCATGAAGAATAGCGACGAACTGACCCTATCCCTGCTGGAATTGGGTGTTGAGCACGACATTGATGCCGCGTTTTTGGCCCGCTCAAGGCGGCTGTTTGCGCAAGCGATTGAGGCTCCGGGCGGTCTCAAGATACAGACTATTCACTCATTCTGCTCGGGCCTTTTGCGGCGCTTTCCGCTTGAAGCGAAGGTCAGCCCTCAGTTTACCGAGATCGAAGAGCGTACAGCCACAATGCTGCGCCGTGACATTGTCGACGATATGGCCGTTGGCGATCACAAGCCGCTCGTCGATGGGTTGGCGCATTTCTATACTGGCGAAGATTTCCTGTCCCTGACATCCGAGATCCTGAGGCATCGCGACAGGCTCACGCCGGAATCCGCGCCGGACCCCTTCGCCGAACTTGGCGTTGACGCATCTCTGACGCCTGAGATTATTGCCGAAAATGTCTTATTAGGCTCTGAAAATGCGCTTTTCGATCGGCTGATCCCGCTTTTGCTTGACTCTTCCAGCGCCGACCAAAAAGCAGGACACCGCTTAAAAGCGGCCGATTTAGGCAAGCCTTCTGGTATGGCTGAGTTGGAGTCGCTTCTTCTTTTTGGCAAAACGGCGCAGGCGGGCCCCTTCTCGGCGAAAATCGACGCCTTTCCGACCAAACCTGTCAGACTGGCGCATCCCGATCTGATCGACGAATTGAACGCCCTAATGCTGCGAGTCGAAACCGGCCGCCGACAGCGTATTGCCCTGACCGCCGCGCGTAAAACACAGGCGCTTCAGCGGTTCGCGGCGCAGTTTATTCGTCTCTATGACGGCCGAAAACAGGCTTTGGGCTATCTCGACTTCGACGATCTGATCCGTCGGGCACGACAGCTTTTGACCGATCCGGCTGTTGCCCAATGGGTACTGTTCAGGCTCGACGGCGGAATCGACCACATTCTTGTCGACGAGGCCCAGGACACCAGCCCGATTCAGTGGCAGGTGATCGAATTACTGGCGCAAGAATTCACCAGTGGCGTCGGTGCAAGGGCGGATGTGGTGCGAACCCTGTTCGTCGTCGGCGACAAGAAGCAGTCGATTTACTCGTTTCAGGGCGCGGACCCGGATGCGTTTGACCAGATGCGGGCAGAGTTTTCTCAACGCTTGTCCAGCATCGACTCGCAGCTGCACGAAGTCCCGATGCAGTTTTCCTTCCGCTCGTCGCCAGCCATTTTGAATATGGTCGATTATACGTTCCACGAAGGTCATGCAGATGCCATTGGCCAGCCATCGCACCACGAGGCGTTCAAGATGAAAATGCCGGGGCGCGTTGATCTCTGGCCAGTGGTTGCGCCGGTGGATGAGGAAGACGACAGCGATTGGACAAAGCCTGTCGATCAACCCGGCCAACGCAATCACAAAGTCATATTGGCCACGCAGATCGCCGACGAAATCCAACGGCTTCTCGACAAAAAAGAGTCGATTCCGGCCGAAATCGGCAATACAGGCGTGTTTCACCGCCGCCCAATCCGACCCGGCGATTTCCTGATTTTGGTTCGTGGGCGCATTGGCGGGATGTTCCACCAGATTATTCAAGCCTGCAAAGAACGAAACCTGCCAATCGCGGGTGCCGACCGCCTGAAGGTCGGAGGAGAGCTTGCGGTCAAGGATGTCGCCGCGTTGCTGTCTTTTCTGGCGCTTCAGGACGATGACCTTAGCCTTGCAATTGCCCTGCGCTCGCCGCTGTTTGGCTGGTCTGAACAAGACCTGTTTGCGCTTGCGCATGGGCGAGGCAAGCGGCCTCTTTGGCAGGTCTTGCGCGATCAACCCGAGAAGCACGGCGAAACGCTCGACATCTTACACGACCTTCGGGATCAGACCGATTTCCTAAGACCGTTTGAGCTTATTGAGCGCGTCCTGACTCGCCACGGTGGTCGTGCCAAACTGCTAAGCCGCCTGGGTCCCGAGGCCGAGGACGGGATTGACGCCCTGCTGGCGCAGGCGCTTGCGTATGAATCCACAAGCACGCCCAGCCTGACCGGGTTCTTGGTCTGGATGCAGGAAAACGAGCTGGAGATTAAGCGGCAGGTCACAAACGATGGCAACCTGATCCGCGTCATGACGGTGCATGGGGCCAAAGGCCTAGAGGCGCCAATTGTTATCCTGCCGGAAACCATGCCACCCAGAAACTCGGTACGCGATGAACTGTTGGCGGCTGACGGCGGGGTTTACTGGAAGACCCGCGCGGAAGAATTGCCAGAAACCCTTGTGGACCTCCGCGACGCCGCACTCGACAAACAACAACGCGAACATTTGCGCCTGCTCTACGTCGCGATGACCCGCGCCGAAAAATGGCTGATCGTGGCCGGTGCCGGTCATACAAAGGGCGAAAGCAAGGGCTGGTATGACGTCGTGTCCGAAGGGATGTCCCACGCAGGCGGTGAGCCAACCGTTTTCCCAACCGGTGAAGGTTTCCGTTACGCGCTAGGCGATTGGTCGGACCTGCCACTTGTCGAAACTGCGGAACGCTCATCCAGCGATGTCACCCTCCCCGCTTGGATTGCGCAGAATGCGCCGACGGTTGCTGGTCGCAAGCAAACCCTCAGCCCGTCCGACCTCGGCGGGGCCAAGGCTTTGCCCTCAGACCTAGGCATGGACGAAGAGACTGCGAAAACATTCGGAAGCGTCCTTCATGTGCTGCTCGAGCACTTGCCCAAATTCCCACAGGCCGACTGGCCAACCGTCGCCAAAAACCTGATCGCCCAATCGCAACTATCGCTGCCCGAGGGCCTGTCCCAAACCGCAATCGACGAAGCAATTTCAAATCTCTCGCACCCGGACCTCGCGGCCATTTTTGCCCCGAACACCCTCGCGGAAGTGTCCATCAGTGCCGACCTTGGGGATGAGCGTATCCACGGCACCATCGACCGGCTTCTCGTGACCGGCACAACCGTCACCGCTGTCGACTTCAAATCCAATCGCGCCGTGCCGGAAACGCCCGAAGAAACGCCTGTCGGACTTCTAAGGCAAATGGGGGCCTATGCGCATGCCTTGGCCCAGATATATCCCGATAAAGTGATTGAGACCGAAATATTGTGGACTGCCAAGGGAATACGCATGCAAATTCCCGAAGATTTAGCCGCCAAAGCGCTTGGAAACCGTGATGCGCCTTGACGCCCCCGCTGGTGGTTCATAGGTTCAGGTCCGAACTCGATTTACCTTTCAGGAGAACACCGATGGGCACCGTAGCAGTCACCGACGCAAATTTTGACGAAGAAGTCCGCAATTCCGATATTCCGGTTGTTGTTGATTTCTGGGCAGAATGGTGCGGCCCTTGCAAACAAATCGGCCCGGCATTGGAAGAGCTTGCCGCCGAGATGGAAGGCAAGGTGAAAATCGCCAAAGTCAACGTGGACAACGACCAGCAGGCGGCTGCCGAACTCGGTGTGCGCGGCATTCCGGCGCTGTTCATCTTTAAAGACGGCCAGCCAATTTCAAACCGCGCAGGCGCGGCACCCAAGGCGGCGCTGCAAAGCTGGATCGAAGACTCGGTCTAAGGCGTCCAAACCCAGATAAACAGGCGTCCGCTTTCCGTGGGCGCCTTTTTTGCTGCATCTTTTGACCGAAAAATATCCTCGCGCGGCAGCGCGAAACCGTTAATTGTACGCCTAGATGTCCCACCCATGGTGCCGCAACCTGTTAAGGATGCGGTCATGCACATCCTGCTTGCCCGCGTTGATCGTGTGGTCCTGAAAGAACCACTTCAAATAGGCCTTGAAGTTCGGCTTTTTGCCTTTGACCTTTCGAAACGCCTCGTCAACGCCATCTTCCCACACATTGCCGCAAATGTGGTGAAAATCCACGCGCCCGAACAAGACGGACGGCTTTTGAAAGAACATGGCTGCAATCGCTGCGGACGAGTTTTGCGTCACCACATAGTTGCATTCCGCAAGGTAATTGAGCCAATCCAGCTCGCCAATGACCACACGCGGATAGGCGGCGCAAATCTCGTTGAGTGCGGTCAATTCATCCTCTGAATAGGTCTCTTTCGGATGGAGCGTCAGCACCAGCGGCAGGTCAGGCTCTTGCTCCAGCGTCGCCAACACCATCTCGGCGGGGCTGGTCGCCTGAAACGAGCGGTGGTCAAGAAGCCTGCCTTGCAAGGGAAGATACACGAACCCTTCTTTCGAGGCCCCTGCAATCGCTTCTTCGCCGAACAGGCGGGCGCTCCAAAACCGGTAGAACTGTCGGGCTTCGGCTTTATCCACCTCGCGCGGGTCAAACGCGGTCAATGCAACGTCCCACTCCCAGCGCTTGGCCGAGCTTTCGATCTGCCAGAACGGCATGTAATAGGCCAAACGAAACGTCAGAGCGTCTTCATGGTAGGGATCATCCATGTGAAACAACGCCTTACCGCGACGGCCCGAGGATTTCAGACGCTCCTCCGGCGTGTCTCGATGATAGGACACGTCCCACCCACGGGATGAAACGGCCTCGTCCACCAGACGCAAAAACCGATGGTTGCCCTGTCGCGCCTGCTCAAGAAGCTGGCGGTGAAGGTATATTCTCAGCTTGCGGGTTTCATCCATGTCACCAGACTAGCCTTGGAGGGTTGCGCGCTCAAGCACTCCCCTTGTGCCTCGCTTGTCGCCCCTCCATATTGGGACCGAATGAAAAAAGAGGCAGACATGTCACAAAAAGACTTTCCGGGCTGGCACGGCACAACGATTATCGGCGTTCGCAAAGGCGGCAAGGTGGTGATCGCGGGCGATGGACAGGTTTCTCTTGGCCAAACCGTGATTAAGGGCACTGCGCGCAAGGTGCGTCGCTTGTCGCCGGGTGGCACTGACGTCGTTTGTGGCTTTGCAGGATCAACCGCCGATGCCTTTACCTTGCTTGAGCGGCTCGAGGCAAAACTGACCGCCACCCCCGGCCAGCTTCAGCGCGCTGCGGTCGAGTTGGCAAAGGATTGGCGCACCGACAAATACCTGCAAAAATTGGAGGCGATGCTGATTGTCAGCGACGGGACGGATCTCTACGTCATCACGGGCGCAGGCGACGTACTTGAGCCTGAACATGACGTCACGGCCATCGGGTCAGGCGGCAACTACGCCCTTGCCGCGGCCCGCGCCATGATGGACAGCGACAAAGACGCCGAAACGATCGCCCGCGAGGCGATGGCCATTGCCGCAGACATCTGCGTTTACACCAACGGGCGCCTGACGGTTGAGACAATCAATGGCTGATCGCGGTCTCACCAAAGACGATCTTCGCGCAGCGGTGTCAGCGGGCACGATTTCGGAATCTCAAGCCGCATCTGTTCTGGCATTGTCCGAGGCCCGCCGCGGCGTGCGCGAAAACATCGACGGGTTGAATGAGCCGTTTGAGCTGTTCAAGGGTTTCAACGAAATTTTCATCGTCGTTGGCTTGGGTATCCTGTTCGCTGGATACACCGGCGTCGCGGCGATCATCGGCGCAGAGTTCATCGGCCAGTTGGTTGCCATGGCCGCAATCTGGGCCTTGTCTCGTTACTTCATCCGCACCCGCCGCATGGTTGCCCCTGCAATCGCCTTGGCGCTGATGTTTTCATCCTCGGCCGGTTGGCTTGGTCTGAGCGTCGCTGCATTCTTTGCCCCGGACCCGCTCGAGATTGACGAGATGTTGAATTACAGCGTGGCCTATATGCCAATCAGCGCAACGATTGCCGCGTTGGCCATGGCGGGGTTTTGGTATGCGTTCCGCGTGCCCTTCGCCCTGTTTCTTATCAGTATTTCGGTCTTCATGGCGGTGTTTGGGTTTACGTCCGTCAGCGGCGCGCGCTTTGACAGTTTTGAACAGATCTTCCTGCTGACGTCACAAGGCCCGTTCTCGGTCATTACCATTGCTTTGGGGTTTGTGGCGCTGTTCATCGCACTTCGCTTTGACATGTCCGACCCGCATCGCGTGACGCTGAATGCGTCGAACGCCTTCTGGCTGCACGTGATTGCCGCGCCCGCCATTGTGAACACCGTGGCCATGACCCTGTTCAACATCGGCTCTAACACGGCCCTTTTCGGCGTGTTCCTATTCGTTTTGCTCATGGCTGTCTTCGCGATCGCCATTGACCGCCGGTCGTTCCTGATTTCGGGTGTTGGCTACATTGTTGCATTGGCCTTTACCGTTATCGAAGGCCAGGCCTTTACGATCATCATGATCCTTGGCGCTGTCCTCGTTTTGCTTGGCGCGAAATGGGAAAACTGGCGCGGCCGGATCATGCGCACCCTACCAGACTTCCCCGGCAAAGACCGGCTTCCCCCTTGGGATCAACAGAAAGACACTGAATGACCGACCTGACCCCCCGCGAGATTGTCTCGGAGCTTGACCGTTTCATCATCGGCCAAAAGGATGCCAAACGCGCCGTCGCCGTCGCCCTTCGCAACCGCTGGCGCCGCAAGCAGCTTAGCGATGATCTGCGCGATGAGGTTTATCCAAAGAACATCCTGATGATCGGACCGACCGGCGTCGGCAAAACCGAAATTAGTCGTCGTTTGGCAAAACTGGCCCGAGCGCCCTTCCTAAAGGTTGAGGCCACCAAGTTCACCGAGGTCGGTTATGTCGGTCGTGATGTTGAGCAGATCATCCGCGATCTCGTTGACAACGCTATTATCACCACGCGCGAGCATATGCGCGACGAGGTGAAAGCCAACGCCCATGCCGCCGCCGAAGAACGCGTGATCGAGGCCATCGCAGGCACCGACGCCCGTGAAGCTACGCGTGACATGTTCCGCCGCAAACTGAAGTCTGGCGAGCTGGACGACACCGTGATTGAGCTTGAGCTTTCAGATACGTCCAACCCGATGGGTGGTATGTTCGACATTCCCGGGCAGCCGGGCAGCCAAATGGGCATGATGAACCTCGGCGATATTTTCGGCAAAGCCATGGGCGGGCGCACCGTTAAGAAAAAGCTGACGGTTGCTGAAAGCTATGAAATCCTGATCGGCGAGGAAGCCGACAAACTTCTCGATGATGAAACCGTCAACAAAGCCGCGCTTGAGGCGGTTGAGCAAAACGGCATCGTGTTTTTGGACGAGATCGACAAGGTTTGCGCCCGTTCAGATGCACGCGGCGGCGATGTCAGCCGCGAAGGCGTTCAGCGCGATCTGCTGCCCCTGATCGAGGGCACGACCGTCAGCACCAAACACGGGCCGGTCAAAACCGACCACATCCTGTTTATCGCTTCCGGCGCGTTTCACATTGCCAAACCGTCAGACCTACTGCCTGAACTGCAAGGCCGCCTGCCCATTCGGGTTGAGCTTCGCGCCCTGACAGAACAGGACTTTGTGCGCATCCTGACCGAGACCGACAACGCGTTGACCCTGCAATACACCGCCCTGATGGGCACCGAGGAAGTGACCGTCAGTTTCACCGATGACGGCATCGCTGCCCTCGCCCGCATCGCGGCAGGCGTCAACGAAAGTGTCGAAAACATTGGTGCCCGTAGGCTCTATACCGTGATGGAGCGTGTGTTCGAAGAACTCAGCTTCTCGGCGCCCGATCGATCCGGTGAAATCGTCACTGTTAACGCTGAATTCGTTGAAAAACACCTCGGCGATCTGGCGAAATCAACGGATATGAGCAGGTATGTTCTCTGAATTTTCTTTTTGTCAACACAGGCGTTGAAAAATCTTTTCACTTGACTCATATTGGTGTTGGCCCTGCCGATTCGAAGCCTCTAGCGACGCTAAAGGTACTTAGGTAGATGAGGTGGGGCTATTTCCTCTTTTTTCCTTTGGTCAAGTCAACCTCGCTATCAGATGGAACAAAGCACCAGTGCCTATACGCATGCTCCCATCTATCTTCCATGCCGGCTTGAATTCCGGTGCTCTTTCCAATGTTGAAATTTGGGTAAATGGCTCTAATCTCACGGTTGATACATTTATATACCCGTTCTTTACACCGAGTTCTTTTGCCTCTTCGTATTTGATTTAATGGCTTTTCTAAGTGCTTGTCGTTTAAACGGAAATCCATTGCTCCTAAAACAATGTCAACTGCTTGCAGAATATTGTGTTTTTTGGAATCAATGCCTGCTATGTCCCCTTTTTGGAGCACAATCCCTTTATGTCTGAAAAATGGAAACTGCGTTAAGGAAGACATGTAGTCTTTAAATATGTCAAATTCGGCATCTGTTTGTGGCACATCGTCCATAAACAACGCAATACTTGCTGGATTTTGGATCGAATGAGGTGAATAGCGGAGACCAAATGCATGTTTTACAAACTGATAGTAGAGCATAAAATATTCGTTTCCGCCCGTTTGGCTCATAATTCTTGGACGAGAGTTTATGTTTTGTGTAAACATGATACGGACTTTGATATCCCCTGATCTAACAAATTCAAAAAATTCTTTTATAAATACAACGTATTTGGGCTCATATTTTTCAGAGATTTTTGTCCATTTCAGTTCTCCATTAAACACATTCTGATCGTTTTTGACTCGTTGAAGAGCCGCTTCTATATCTTGTCGCCTGTTTTCATTTATCAGCGCACCTCCATAAAAGTTTGAATAGAACTTTCCCTTGACGGAAGACTCATCACAATAAATGTTATATCGCATCCAAACCTCTTTGACGCTAATTCGCGTCAACAGTATCACGCCATTTGTGCCATGAAAGCACTTTCTTTCCTTCGAACAAATGCGCGCTGGCTGGCGGCAGGGTTTATGCTGACCCTGATGT
>JBELFK010000036.1:0-21296 GCA_042092935.1 Paracoccaceae bacterium
GCAAGGAAAATGGCACCGGTCTGGGGCTTGCGCTGGTCAGCAAGATAATCTCGGACCACGGCGGGTGGATTGGCGTCGACTCGGTCCCGGGAAAGACGGTTTTCCGCATATCCCTTCCCATTGCCAAAACAGTTAAAGGAGATTGACCCATGGACGGTACAATCCTGGTCGCAGATGATGATCGCACAATTCGAACTGTTCTGACGCAAGCGCTTACGCGGGCGGGTTGCAAGGTTCACGCGACCTCGTCGTTGACAACCCTCATTCGTTGGGTCGGCGAAGGGCGCGGTGATGTGGTTGTTTCGGATGTCATGATGCCGGACGGCAATGGGCTTGAGATGCTGCCGAAAATTCAAGAGCTTCGGCCAAATTTGCCGGTCATCATTATTTCCGCGCAAAACACGATCATGACGGCCATTCAGGCCGCCGAGGCCGATGCGTTTGACTATCTGCCAAAGCCTTTCGACCTGCCGGATCTTATGCAGCGGGTGTCGCGGGCATTGCAAATGCGCAAGACGCAACCGACGAGCACGGCCGAAGATACCTCGATGACGCCAGACGAACTGCCGTTGGTCGGCCGAACGCCCGTGATGCAGAACCTCTACCGGACCGTCGCCAATGTTGTGAACACGGATTTGCCCGTGTTGATTTCAGGCGAAAGCGGCACCGGAAAATCGCTTATCGCCCGCACCACGCATGATCTTTCCGACCGACGCACCCTGCCTTTTGTCACCGTGACACCGCATGATCTTGAAAGCCTTGAAGGCCCCGCAAAAATCCTTGCGCGGGCCAAGGGCGGAACGATCGTATTTGAGGAAGTCAGCGATCTGAACACCGAGGCGCAAGGCCGCGTCGTCCGCATGTTTGACGGCTTTAATGAATTCACCCCGCGTTTCATGGCAACCAGCCAAGGCGATCTGGGAAAAGCGCTGGACGAAGGGCGCTTCCGCGAGGATCTGTTTTATCGCCTCAGCGGTGTCTCGATCTCGGTGCCCAGTTTGCGTGAACGGGTCGAGGACATCCCGCTGCTGATCGAATTCTTTCTTGGAAAAAGCGAAAGAGACGGTCAAAAGCACCACGATATTTCCCCCGAGGCGCAGGAATTGCTGCGTAAATACAGTTGGCCCGGAAACGTCAGGCAGCTTGAAAACTTCGTTTTACGTCTTGCCTCAACCGCCCGCGAGACGGTTATCACCCGTGCCGAGGCAGAAAACATTCTGTCGAACCAGCCCTCAATCCGTCAGCATCTCGAGGGTGGCGATAAAGCGCGGCTTCAGGATTCTGTGCGCAGGCATTTGCAGCGGTATTTCGATTTGCACGGTGGGGAATTGCCGCCTCAGGGACTGTACCAGCGTATTCTCGCCGAACTTGAGATCCCACTGATCGAAATATCTCTGGATGCAACGGCGGGAAATCAGGCGAAATGCGCTGATTTGCTGGGGATCAACCGAAATACGCTCAGAAAAAAGATAACCGACCTCGGGATTGAGGTGACAAGACGCCGAAAGCTGATGTAATTAGGCAACAGCACCGTGGTTGCATTGCAACGCTTCATGGTGCCTAGCAAAGATTACCAAGCGAGGCGGCCCTTGGCTCACGCCAATACCACAAAGCGAAACAGCGGTTTAAAGACTCAGGCCCAACGGTTGCGTCTGCGCAAACGCCTTGGGACAATCGCTACTTTCGTGGTCGCTGTCGCGGGTCCGATCTTGGCCGTCGCCACCTTTTTGGCGCTTGGACCTTTGGATCAAACCAGTTCCTCAAGCCTGCTGCGCGCCGTTCTTTTGGCCGATCTCGTCTACGTGCTGTTTGTCGCCGCCTTGGTTTTGCAGCGTGTTGTGGCCCTAATTTCCGCCCGACGCTCGCCTTCGGCGGGATCAAAGCTGCACCTGCGGCTCACACGGTTTTTCGCGGCACTGGCATTGATACCGACGGTCACGGTGGCAGTTTTTGCAGTCATTACGGTGAATTTCGGCCTTGAGGGCTGGTTTTCGGATCGCGTCGGAAACGTCTTGGCCTCATCGTTCTCTGCCGCGACGGCCTATGAGGAAGAGCACCGCTCGGATCTTGAACTGGATGCACTGTCGCTTGCACGCTTTATCAACGCCTCGAGGGAATCCACGCCGTTCATGTCGGACGGCGATACCCGCGAAGTGCTGACACAAGGCCAGTCGCAGATCCAACGCGGGTTGCGCGAGGCCTTTGTGATCGACGGGCAGGGCGAAATCCGTGCCCGGGGCCTTCGATCCTATCTTTTCGACTTTGAAAAACCGCGTCCTGAGCAAATCGATCAAGCCCACGAAGACGGAATCTTGATTATCGAAGATTGGAACAACAACGAATTTCGCGCGTTGGTGCCCTTGAACGCATTCGTCGACCGCTACCTCTATGTCAGTCGAACCGTTGAAGGGGATATTCTGAACCTGCTGGATGAAACCAAGGAAACCGTGGTTCTTTATCAACAACTTGAATCGGATCGTGGCCAGTTGTTGTTTGAGTTTGGGCTGTTCTATCTCGGCTTTGCACTGATCCTGATCCTTGCGGCGATTTGGGCAGGTTTGTGGTTTGCCGAGCAACTTGCGCGCCCTGTTGGCCGATTGGCGGCCGTTGTTCAAAGGGTCGGCGAGGGCGATTTGAACGTGCGGGTGCCGGAAGAAAAAAGCGACGACGAGATTTCGATGCTGGGCCGCTATTTCAACAAAATGATCGTGGATCTCAGGGCCCAGCGAAGCCAACTGATTGAAAATGCGGATCAAATTGAAACGCGACGGCGATTGTTTGACTCGGTCCTAAGCTCGGTGACGTCCGGCGTGATCGGTCTGGATTCTGATGGGGCAGTCGATTTCGTCAATCGTTCGGCGGAACGGTTGTTAGACATTGAGGGCGCCAACGACCATCGCCAAATCGCGCTCATGGTGCCGGAATTTGCCGCGATGTTTGACAGGTTGCGCTCGGCCGGAAAGCCGGTTGAGCAAGGCGAGGTCAGGGTAACGCGTGGTGGAAAGCTGGAAAATCTTCTGGTGCGCATGGCGCGTCGTTTGAACGAGAAAGGCGGGCTAGAAGGCTATGTGATCGCGTTTGACGATGTCACCGATCTTGTCTCGGCGCAGCGTATGGCCGCCTGGGGCGATGTCGCCCGGCGCATTGCCCATGAGATCAAAAATCCCCTGACGCCAATCCAATTGTCTGCCGAACGCATAAAGCGCAAGTTTGGCAAGAAACTGGGGGACGAGGAAGCTGATCTGGGTCAGTATACTGAGGTTATTGTACGTCAAACCAATGACTTACGGCGCATTGTTGATGAGTTTTCCAAGTTCGCAAGGATGCCTGAGCCTGACAAGCGTCAGACCTCATTGACCGAACTGATCTCGGGCAGCGTCGTGTTGTTGCAGTCCAAAGAAACCCAGATCACCTTCGCTGTCAATTTGCCCGAAACGCCGGTTTCCGCGCGGGTTGACCAGACGATGATTACGCAAGTGTTTACCAATTTGTTAAAAAACGCGGCAGAGTCGATTGAGAAAAAGGCAGAGACTGCGACGCCAGATTATCAGGGTGAAATTCGCGTTTCTATGACGCATGAGGATGACCTTGTGAGAGTCATTATTGCCGACAATGGGGTAGGACTGCCTGAGGACCGCAGCAAGTTGTTTGAGCCCTATTATACCACGCGATCCGAAGGCACTGGCCTTGGCCTGCCAATCGTTAAAAAGATAATCGAAGATCACGCCGGTACGCTGATCCTTCAAACCGCTGAACTGTTTGAAAACAATACGCATTGCGGGGCCGCCGCGAGCATGACACTGCCCTTGAATGAAACCCAATAGACCTTCGGAACTGAGAAACAATGAACGATATTCTGGTTGTTGACGACGAAAAAGACATTCGCCACCTCGTTGGCGATATTCTTCAGGATGAAGGCTATCAAACCCGCCTTGCGGGCAACTCGGACGAGTGTTTGCAAGCGATCGAAGAGAAAGCGCCGTCGCTCTTGATCCTCGATATTTGGCTGAAGGACAGCCAGATGGATGGGATTGACATTCTAAAACATGTGAAACTGAATTTCCCCGAAGTGCCCGTCGTCATCATCTCGGGGCATGGCAATATCGAGATTGCCGTCGCCGCGATCAAGCAGGGGGCTTATGATTTTATCGAGAAGCCGTTCAACATTGACCAGCTTTTGGTGGTCATCCGGCGCGCGATGGAAACCAGCAAGCTGCGCCATGAAAACGTCGCTCTGAAGCGCAAAGACAGCGGGCCGAGCTTGATGCTCGGCGACAGCCAGTCGTTCAAGATGTTGAAGTCTCAGCTTGATAAAGTCACCCAGTCCAATGGCCGTGTGATGTTGTTTGGCGGTTCGGGTGCAGGTAAAGAAGTTGCCGCGCGTTATATTCATTTGAATTCGGATCGCGCTTCGTCGCCTTTCGTTCTGGTGAATTGCGCATCGGTCGAGCCGGAGCGCTTTGAAGAGATTCTGTTTGGAACCGAGGCGTCGGGTACGCCGGAGCTTGGTTTGCTCGAGCAGGCAAGCGGCGGCATTATCTTCTTTGACGAAATTGCCGACATGCCGCTTGGCGCGCAGTCGAAAATCTTGCGCGTTTTGGTCGATCAAACCTTTACGCGTGTAAGCGGCACCAAGAAAATCGAAGTTGATTTGCGTGTCATAAGCGCCACCAGCCGCGATTTGGAGACGCTGGTTGCAGCCGGTCAATTCCGACAAGAACTGTTTCACCGCCTCAACGTAGTGCCGATTTCAGTCCCGTCGCTGGAAGAGCGGCGCGAAGATATTCAAATTCTCGCCGACCACTTTATCGACGAATTCAATCGCCAGCAGGGCATGGCCAAGCGTGACCTCTCCGAGGATGCGATTGCGCTATTGCAGACACGCAACTGGCCCGGAAACGTTCGGGAATTGCGAAACTTGATAGAACGGGTTCTTATCCTTTCTGATGGCAATGGGTTGATCGAGGCTGCCGATTTTTCGGGCACGGAACCCGTTAAGGCAGGTGACGACCGCGTGGTCCTGTCTGGAAACATTGCGACTTTGCCCTTGCGCGAGGCCAGAGAGGCCTTTGAGCGCGAGTACCTGTTAACGCAGATCAACCGGTTTGGCGGCAACATCAGCCGCACGGCGCAGTTTGTCGGGATGGAACGCTCGGCTTTGCATCGCAAGCTCAAGTCACTGAACGTTGTGAATGCGGGCAAGAAGTCGGCCTCTGGCGATGGTGACAATTGAATTGACCCTGCGGGCAGGTTCTGACAAGCCTTACAGTCACAAAATGCAGGATCGACTGTCATGAAAGTCATCATATGCGGCGCGGGGCAGGTGGGTTGGCAAATCGCCCGTCATCTCTCGGGTGAGAAAAACGACGTTACGATTGTTGATAACAATCCCGATCTTGTTCGCCGCGCGACCGATACGCTGGACGTTCAGGGAATCGCAGGATTTGCATCCTATCCCGACATTCTGGATCGCGCCGGTGCGCGTGATGCAGACATGGTGATTGCCGCCACCCACTCGGACGAGGTGAATATGGTGACCTGTCAGGTCGCCCACTCGGTATTTGCGGTGCCCAGAAAGATCGCGCGGCTAAGGTCGCAAAGCTATCTTGATGCGATTTACTCAGACCTTTACCGCCGCGACCATATGCCGATCGATGTGGTGATCTCGCCTGAACGCGAGGTTGCCGAAGCGGCGTTGCAGCGACTTGCCTTTCCTGCGGCCTTTGACACGGAGTCATTTCTGGACGGAAAGGCGCGCCTCATCGGCCTTCAGATCACCGACGAATGTCCGGTGGTGAACACGCCACTGCGCCAGTTGACCGACCTGTTTTCGACGCTTCGCGCCTTCGTCGTGGGAATTCGGCGCGAGGGCACGCTGTTTGCACCTGAACCGGGTGACCAGGTATTTGTCGGCGACGAATGCTATTTTCTGGCCACCAACGAGGACGTTGATCGCACGCTTGAAATCTTCGGCAAGGAAACCAAAAAGCAGGATCGTATATTGATCGTCGGGGGTGGCAACGTCGGCTTGGCGGTTGCCGAAGCCCTCGAAAACCGCGTTGACCGCGTTCGTGCCAAAGTCATCGAAAAGAACCGCGATGCCGCAGAAAGGGCCGCCGAAGCCCTGGAGCGTACGATTGTTTTGAATGGAGACGGCTTGGATCCGGCCTTGTTGAGCGAGGCGAATGTGGATCGCCTAAGCGCCATATTGGCCGTGACCGATGACGACAAAACCAACATGCTTGCTTCGGTCCGCGCCAAGTCGATGGGCTGCCCGATGGCAATCGCCTTGGTCAATGACGCGTCACTTGCACCATTGATGGCGCCGTTGGGCATTGATGCCTTCATTAACCCACGGGCAACAACCGTGTCATCGATCTTGCGCCACGTTCGGCACGGGCGGGTGCGCGGGATCTATTCGATTGGCGACGCCGAGGCCGAGATTATCGAGGCTCAGGTTCTGTCGACCTCGCCCATGGCGGGTCAAAACCTTCGGGAAATTGATTTCCCGGAAGGGGTGTTGGTTGGTTTGGTCCAAAAAACCGATGGCACAATTGAACGCCCCAAAGGGGGAACCAGGATCGAAGTCGATGATGTTCTGGTCATGTTTAGCCTCGCAGCAGATGTCCCCGAAGTTGAGCGTTTGCTTCAGGTTTCTATCGATTTCTTCTGAGGAACAGGCATGACCCTGTCCAAATATCCCATTTTCCTTGTTCTGATGATTCAGACGGGTTTGGCGATGTTGTTGCCAGCGTTTCATGCGTTTGCCGTGCAGTCCGCAACCGAGGCCCGCAGCTTTCTTTATGCCAGCATTCTGCTGATCCTCGCCTCGGTCTTTATCGGGATTGCGGTGCGCAAGGTCGAAGTGCCTGAAATTTCCCAGCGTAATCAGCTTCTTATACTGCTCGGCTCATTCGTCGTGCTGCCGATGTTCATGGCCGTGCCCTTTCAGGATGCGGTGCAAAAGATCACTTATCTGGAAGCCTATTTCGAAATGGCGTCCAGTTTCACCACCACCGGTGCTTCGCTGTTCTCTGACCAGCGTGAGTATACACTTAGCCAGCACCTCTGGCGGGCCGAGGTGGCATGGCTGGGGGGATATGTCATCCTTGTCGCTGCTGCGTCGATTTTGGCACCTATGCATTTGGGCGGATACGAAGTGATCGGTGCCTCGGGCGAGTTTAAGGATCAAGGGCGTCTCACTGCCTCGGTCGTGCGCGAGGGGGCCAGCGGGCGCATCGGGCGTTGGTCGAGCAAGATTTTCCCGATCTATACAGGCGTCACTGCTCTGTTGTGGTTTGGGCTGGTGATGACCGGGCAAGACGTCACTGTGGCTTTGATTCACGCGATGTCAGTTCTGTCGACCTCGGGGATTTCCGCGGTCGGTGGATTTGTCGGGGGTGAGTTCAATTTTCTGGCCGAAATCCTCGTCGCCATTTTCGCGCTCGCAGGTCTGTCGCGGCTGACCTTGTTGCCCGATGGCAATCAGCCAAAAGCCTTGTTGAAGGACACAGAAATCCGCTTTGGGATAGTGATTGTTGTCATCGTCCCAACCTTGCTGCTTTTACGCCATTGGGCCGCGGCGATAGAATATGGCGACACGGAAACCATTCAGACGTCGCTGCGGGCGTTTTGGGGTGGGCTTTTCACCTCGATTTCCTTCCTCACTACCACCGGATTTGTTTCGTCCGAATGGCACGAGATTTCGCTTTGGTTGGGTCTTGGGTCGCCCGGCATTCTTTTGGCGGGGCTTGCGGTTATCGGTGGCGGGGTTGCCACAACGGCAGGGGGCGTCAAACTGCTGCGGGTTTTTGCGCTGTTCGGGCAGGGCAAACGCGAGATGGATAAGCTGGTCTATCCTAACTCGGTCGGGCAGAGCGGGTCTCGGGTACAACGCATCACGCGCGAAGGCACGCGTATCGCTTGGGTGTTCTTTATGCTCTACGCCCTGTCGATTGCGGGCGTCATGACAGTTCTTTCCTTTCTCGGGGTCGAGTTTGAGCAGGCGGCCATTCTTGCGGTTTCTGCCCTGTCGACAACGGGTCCGCTTGCTGAAGTGGCCTCGACTGACGGGTTTTCATATGGATCCCTTCCCACGAGCGCCCAGCTGGTGCTTGTTGTCACAATGATCGTCGGTCGGCTGGAAGCGCTGGCTTTGATCGCGCTCTTCAACCGCGAATTCTGGCGCAGTTAGAGCATCAGAAATTTGCTTTGAAACTGAGAATGTGATTTGGGGGTGGAAGTTTTGGTAAACGCACTTCATACTTGTGCAAGACTGACAGAAGAATAGTCGATAAAAAAGAACAAAAAAAGGGCGATTTCAATGGCTTCTGATAAACAAAACCTTCAAGACGCGTTTCTAAATCACGTCCGGAAGACCAAAACACCGGTGACGATTTTCCTGATAAACGGTGTAAAACTACAGGGTGTCATCACTTGGTTTGACAACTTCTGTGTTCTGCTTCGCCGGGATGGCCAGTCTCAACTAGTGTATAAGCACGCGATCTCGACGATCATGCCTGCGCAGCCTATCAGCCTGTATGAAGGTGAAGACTCTCAGTGAACGAGCACGACAAGGGCGTAACCCGCGCATTTGTTCTCCACCCGGACATTCAAAATGACAGGCTCCGCCGTGAGGCGTCTGCTGGCCTGGACGAGGCCGTGTCACTTGCGGCTGCCCTTCCCGAGCTAGAGGTGGCCGGCGGTTTGGTTGTGCGTTTGCGCAAACCCGATCCCGGGTATTTGTTTGGCAAGGGCAAGATTGAAGAACTGCGCCAGCTTATGCACGATCAAGAGATCGAATTGGTGTTGATCGATGGCCCCGTGTCACCGGTGCAGCAACGCAATCTCGAAAAAGCGTGGAAAGTGAAGCTGCTGGATCGCACCGGTCTGATCCTCGAGATTTTTTCGGATCGGGCGCGAACGCGCGAGGGCGTGTTGCAGGTCGAAATGGCAGCGCTGAGTTATCAGCGCACCCGTCTGGTGCGGGCATGGACCCACCTTGAGCGTCAGCGCGGTGGATTGGGTTTTGTCGGTGGTCCCGGTGAAACCCAGATTGAGGCTGACCGGCGGGCGATTGACGAACAATTGGTGAGACTGAAGCGCCAGCTTGAAAAGGTTGTCAAAACCCGCGAATTGCATCGCACGGCCCGCGCCAAAGTGCCCTATCCGATAGTGGCTTTGGTCGGCTACACAAACGCCGGAAAATCGACGTTATTCAATCGCTTAACGGGCGCGGATGTCATGGTGAAAGACATGTTGTTTGCCACGCTTGATCCGACCATGCGCAGCGTGAAACTGCCCGACGGACCCGAAGTTATTCTGTCTGATACGGTCGGATTTATCTCGGATTTGCCAACAGAGCTGGTCGCGTCATTTCGCGCGACGCTTGAAGAGGTGCTGGCCGCCGATCTGATCCTGCATGTGCGCGACATCAGCCATGAACAATCCGCAGAACAATCGGCGGATGTTGTGGAAATTCTGACCAGCCTCGGCGTCGATGATGAACGCCCTATGCTCGAGGTTTGGAATAAGATCGACCGTTTGGCGCCGGATGAAAAAGAGCACAGCATCCTCTCTGCGGCTGCAATGGATGACGTGTTTTGTGTGTCGGCGATCACCGGCGAAGGTCTTGAGACTTTGCTGGAGGAAATCACAGCCCGGCTTGAAGGGAAGAAATCGACCGTTCAAATCAACCTGCCCTTTCGTGAGGGGCGCAAACGCGCTTGGTTGTTTGAGCAGGGCATCGTCGAAACCGAAGAACAAACGGAAGATGGCGCGACCGTCACCGTGCGGTGGACACCGAAACAGGAAAAACGGTTCCGCGACCTCTGATTTAACGCGGTTGCAGTATGGTTACGCCCGTCGCGGCGGCCCCTGCGAGTTCGGGATCGAGGCTCATCGGGACATATTCACCACGGCGCCAAAGCTCGCCCAGATCATCGTAGTAGCGTGACAAGGGGTGGCCCGACTGACCCGTCGGAATGATGAAGACCGAACTGTCGGGGTCGGCGAAATCGTAGACACCACGATACCCGGCACCGGCGGCATTCAGAAACGGGTTTTCGCCTTCGCCACTCAGAACGCCTCGGTTCAGGGTTTGGTCGCCGCCGCTGGTGGATTGGCGAATGTTGACGAAATAGCGCAACACGGGAACGTCACCCAGAACAGGGTGGTCATGCGTTGCCTCGTGCAGGTCGCCCCAGCGCAGGCTTTCAAGCGCGGTGCCGTATCGGTCCGAGATCCACACCAACGCATCGTCCAACGCCTGACGCGAAATGTCGCTGCATGTTTCGACAACTGCGCTTTGAACGACATCACACCACGCCGATGCCCCATCCACATCGCGGAAAACGCGCTCGATGAACAAGGGTTCAACCTGGGTGTATTCAGACGAAAGCGGCCCGAGATCGTCGCGGATCAGACGATCCTGAAGCGCCCTGATCCAAGCCGAATAAAGTAGCGGTTCCGGCAAATGCTCGTTCATGTCGCCGTTCCAGTTTGCCAAAAGCGCAAGAGCGCGTTGGCGTAACCTCTCGGGCGATCCTTCCGGCGCGGCCTCACCTGTGAACCACAGGTCTGCGCCCATGAGCGGCAGCAAGGTGCGCGCCGCGACGCTGACCGAATCCAGCTGTGCCTCGATGAAACTCTCACGGGTATGGATCGAACGTCCTTCCATCAGCGTCTGCCAGCGTTGGATGCGCTGCGTGTCGCCCCATTCGTAGGACACGTGCAGCGGGAAGGGGCGGTCGACGGTCTTGTTGTTTGTGTTTCCCAAAATGCCGCTTTGCGGATTGATGAATTCGGGGTTTGCAGCGTAGGGGCTAACGCCATTCCATTGGTTTTCGCGCCGCCAGCCGGGGGTGGGCAGTCGCCCCTGGCTTTGATGCAGAGCGTTTCTTCGGGGCATCGCGCCGATGGTCTTAAAGGCGATGTTTTCAAGATCAACGGCCATCAAGTTTTGGGCAGGGGCGTAAAGCTGTTCGCCGGCTGCAAGGATTTCGTCGACGTTCTTGGCCCGCATAATTTCAAATGCTGCCGTATATGAGGTGTCCTGTGGCTCAAGCGCGGTCCAAGCCAGCGAGGCCACATGCCCCGGAGGCGTCACAGTGCCAAGCCCGTAATGCTCGCCCGGGAGGACCGGTCCGTTGTCGGTCTTGCGGATCGTCAGGGTCAGGGGCTCGTCGTCTTTGACCAAGATGATGCTTGATTTACTCTCAAAGGGTTTGAAACCCGTTGGTGTCAGGTATTCGTTCGGATTGTCGGGGTTTTGCCGTTCGATATAAACGTCTTGATCGTCCATATATGCGCTGGTCAACCCCCAGCCCGTTTGCGCCGTCCGCCCGACAAGAATTGCCGGCAGGCCGGGATATGAACCACCGATGACGCCTCCGGATTCCAGTTCGAGTCGGGCCAGATACCAAGCTCCGGGGGCCGAGAAACTGAGATGTGGATCATTGGCTAGCAATGTCCCCCCCGAGGCAGAACGCGCAGGCGCTGCGGCAAAGGCGTTCGACGCCCCCGCGAATGCACGCGACCTAAAGGGTGACAACGGATCCTGCGGCATCGGCGCTGCTTCGGCGTATTTGGGAAGATCCGGTATCAATTCGGCAAAGTCGGGCAACGCGGTCAAACCTGTTCCGGGAACATCCGGCAAGATGTCGGCTACCCGCTCGGGCGGCAGCGCCAATGAGGTTCTGGCCCGTAAAACCTCGCTTTCAAGATGCGACGACTGTTGCAAGGCCATCAGCTTGATAACTGCCAAACTGTCAGCTGGGGTCCAGGGTGGCACATCCTGATTGAACAAGAACATCTCGGGCGCGCCTCGGCCCAGGGCGTTCTCGTTGATTTCAGCGATACGGGCGTTCACACCCGCGGAATAGGCTTGCAATGCGGCCAGCGCCTCGGGGCTTTGGGCGGAAACCGAAGCGGTCGCGGCCTCGTAGAGCCCAAGTGTTCTGACCAGTTTGTCGATGTAAAGCGTGCGGCTTCCAAAGACTTCGGACAAACGCCCCTGAACGGTCCGGCGATTTGTGAGCATTTGCCACAAGCGGTCTTGGGCGTGCACATAGCCCAGCCCGAAAAACACGTCTTCATCCGTTTCGCCAAAAATATGGGGAACGTTGGCGGTATCGCGGATGATTCTGACCTCTTGCGAAATGCCTGCAACATCAAGGGTCTTGTCATAATCGGGAAGCGATCGACTGGCCAGATAATAGACAAACACCACACTCAGACCCGCGAGGATCGCAAGTCCGGTGCTGAGCTTTAATAACCAGCCAAAAATGCGCATAAATCAGGTCTCCTGTTGACCCCGCCAAGCATGCAAGTAGTCTCTGGCAGCTTGTAGCGCAACACGATCAAAGGGGAAAGATTATGGCGAAGGTGGCATTTCTCGGACTAGGGGTGATGGGGTATCCAATGGCTGGCCATTTGGCGGCCGCAGGTCATGATGTGACGGTCTATAACCGCACCAAATCCAAGTCTGAGGCATGGGTGACGCAACATAGAGGTTCTCTCGGTGACACACCCGCCGCCGCGGCAAAGGGTGCCGAAATCGTGTTTGCATGTGTCGGAAACGATGACGACTTGCGATCCGTTTGCACAGGCGAAAACGGGGCTTTTGGCGCGATGGAACGCGCTACGATCTTTGTCGATCACACGACGGTTTCCGCTAAGGTGACGGCCGAGTTGTTTGCCGAAGGCAAGGGGCTTGGCATTCAGTTTGTCGACGCGCCGATTTCCGGCGGGCAGGCGGGTGCCGAAAATGGCGTGCTGTCGATCATGTGCGGCGGCGAACAAGACGCCTATGATAAAGTCGAACCGATCATGAGCGCTTATTCGCGCATTTGTCGCCGGATTGGCGACAGCGGGGCCGGTCAAATGACCAAGATGTGCAATCAGATCGCCATTGCGGGACTTGTTCAGGGACTGTCCGAGGCGCTGCATTTCGCGGACAAAGCTGGTCTGGACGGGCGCGCTGTGGTCGAGGTGATTTCTCAGGGGGCCGCGGGCAGTTGGCAAATGGCGAACCGGTATGAGACGATGATCGACGATCATTTCGAACATGGGTTTGCTGTCGATTGGATGCGCAAAGACCTCGGGATTTGTTTGGCGACGGCGAACGAAACCGGTGCCAGCCTGCCGGTGACGGCCTTGGTCGATCAGTTTTATAAAGATGTGCAGAAAATGGGCGGCGGACGTTGGGACACATCGAGCCTGTTCAAGCGGCTGCAAGAGAGCGGATAAAACAAGACAGGCCGCGAAGGATGTGCTTCGCGGCCCGATCTAGTGTTCTCAAAGATGTCTTTACGGAATGATACGGGTGTATTTCGCCCCTTCGACCGTCGCGCCGATGCGAATGCCGGCCTGACCAAACACCATCGCCAAAATCGGCTCGGTCACCGTATTGGTGTCTGCCTTGAAGGAATCGCCTTCGTTTTGGAAGACATACTCAAGGTCGGCCCCTGCGACGTAGCCGGATGAGCGGCGGAAGTCCGCCAGCGCGTCTTCGGTCATGAAAAACAGCACATGGGCGTATTGCTGCGCACCGATCTGGAAACCTGCGCTGGCTTGCGCGACTGAGTAATAGTCGACCGTCACGTCGCCAACACGAAGTGCGCCGCGCCCATAGGCGGCCCCCAATCCAACACCTGCCTCGGTAATCAAAGGCATCACAAGAATGCCCGCAGCTTTATCTGCGATGTCCTGCGAGGACGGGTAAGTGTTAAAGAGATAGGACAGGGTTTGATCCGTCCGCGCATCAATGGTCGGCGCGCCGTTGCTGCCGACGCCATTTCCACATGCGGTAACCGTGGCAAGCGCCAAAGCGCCTAGCCCGAGAGTTACTGTTCGTCTGGTAAATTTTTTCATTTTATAGCCTGTTTTGCCGCCACTCACCCTGGGTACATTGCCCAGCGTTGATCTGGCGAAATCATACTGTGTTCCGTGCAATCTGTCACGCACGAAGGTTTATTTGCTGGCCAAAGCCTTAGCAACCTCGGGTGCGAAATAGGTCAGAATACCGTCGCAGCCTGCGCGTTTGAAACACATCAGGCTTTCGATCATCGCTTTGTCGCCATCGATCCAACCGTTTTGTGCAGCCCCTGCGATCATCGCGTATTCCCCCGAGACCTGATAGGCAAAGGTGGGTACACCAAAGTTGTCTTTCACGCGGCGACACACATCAAGATAGGGCATGCCGGGTTTGACCATCACCATGTCTGCGCCTTCTTGCAGGTCGCGGGCCACCAGACGCAGAGCCTCGTCGCTGTTGGCGGGATCCATCTGATACGTGGTTTTGTCGCCTTTCAAGGCTCCGCTGGCCCCGACTGCATCGCGAAACGGGCCATAAAAGGCCGAGGCGTATTTGGCGGCGTAGCTGAGCAGCGCGACATTGGTGTGGCCACCGGATTCTAACGCTGATCTGAGTGCGCTGATGCGGCCATCCATCATATCAGAGGGGCCGATGATGTCGGCTCCGGCCTCGGCTTGGGATAGGGCCTGTTTGGCCAAAGCCTCAATCGTGCGATCATTGACAATCTCGCCATTCTCGACAAACCCGTCATGGCCGTTGATGTTATAGGGATCAAGCGCCACATCCGTCATGATGGCGATATTCGGCACGGCCTTTTTAATCGCTCGCGTCGCGCGGTTGGACAGGTTGTTCGGGTTCCAAGCCTCGGCGCAGTCTTCGGTTTTGAGCGCAGGATCGGTGTAGGGAAACAGGCAAATCGCCGGAATCCCGAGATCGGCGGCCTCTTTCGCGGCCTCAACGATTTTATCGACCGAGCGGCGTGTAACACCGGGCATCGAGGCGATAGGCTCTTCTTCCCCTTCGCCATCGCGCACAAAAACCGGCCAGATCAGATCGCCGACGGAAAGGTCATTTTCCCGCACCAGATCGCGGATTGATGCCGATGAACGGGTACGGCGCAAACGCGCTGTGGGAAAGGGGGCAACGATGGATTGCATCAGAAATACCTGCTTCATATGCGGTTTGAATGGCTGCCCATTGCAATCTGGCACTGGGCAAGCGGTTTGATGCAGGCTAATACCTTCGCATCGGATTTAAAAGCACAGACGGAACCAGCCCTTGGACCTTTTTAGACTGATCGAAACCAATTCCTTTTCTAGCATTTGGTTCTGGATCTTTGTTGCGGTTGTTTGGTCTTCGGCCAGTCATTGGATTTTGGGCGTCCCGTCCGATTTGGTGCATCGCGCCCGTCAGGAAGGCGGCAAGACCCAAGAGCGTGTTTACGAGCTTTTGCGGATCAATATTTCACGCATCAAGAACATCCTGAACGCCGCGAGTCTTGCAATCGCGACCCTCGTTAGCTTTTTCCTGACCGGATTTTTGCTCCTTGGGTTCGTATATGGGATCGAATTCTTTCAAGCCGTGTTCTTATTGGCCTTTCCAATGGTCCTTGTCGGCTTGATCTCGGTGCGCGCAGCGCGACGATTGGATGCTGAATTCCCCGAAGGCGAAGAGCTTTATCGCGTGTTTCGCCGTCTGCGACTGACGATCCAGTTCATCGGTCTGATCTCAATTTCGATCACGTCCGTTTGGGGAATGCTTTACGTCATCACGGTTTCCAGTTTCCCTTGGACGTAAGCTGGGGTAGACGGGCGCTCTTCTGCGCAAAGGGTTTACGGGTAAACGATGGCCAATCCTGCAAATATCACCGTTGGCGGTGCGCCCGAGGGGTTTGACGCCCAACTCATTCTCAATGAGATGGATAAGACAAATGCGCCGATCTGCCACGTCGCGCGTGACGCGAACCGTTTGGCATCGATGCAGGAAACGCTGGCGCTGTTTGCCCCAGATATTCCGGTTTTCGTGTTTCCCGGTTGGGATTGCGTGCCCTATGATCGGGTTTCGCCCAACGCCGATATTTCAGCGGCGCGAATGGCGTGTCTGGCCGCGCTGGTTCTTGGGATGCCCAAGCGGTTCATTTTGTTGACGACACTGAACGCGGCGACCCAACGCGTGCCCGCGCGGGACATCCTTAGGACCGCCGCGTTTACGGCCCATGTCGGCGAGCGGCTGGACGAGTCTGCATTGCGCGCTTTTCTGGTGCGTATGGGCTTTACCCAAAGCCCCACGGTGATGGAGCCGGGCGACTATGCGATCCGGGGCGGCATCATCGACATTTTCCCTCCGGGCGACTCCGGTCCGGTCCGTCTGGATATGTTTGGCGATGTTCTGGACGGTATACGCAAGTTTGATCCGGCCAATCAGCGCACGACCGACAAGCTCGATATGATTGAGCTTGCCCCCGTGTCCGAGGTGATACTGGACGAAGCCGCAATCACCCGTTTTCGCCAGTCCTACCGCATTGAGTTTGGCGCGGCGGGAACCGACGATCCGCTGTATGAGGCCGTCAGCGCGGGCAAAAAGCATCAGGGCGTCGAACACTGGTTGCCGTTTTTTCACGATAAGCTCGAAACACTATTTGACTATGTGCCCGGGGTTTCGCTGTCTTTTGACGACCAATCAACCGCTGCGCGGCTTGCACGATGGGAGAGTGTCGAGGACCAATATGAAACCCGCCGCCATGCGTTGACACAAAAAGGGCGGATGGATTCAGTCTATAAGCCAGTTCCACCCGATTTGTTTTATCTCAACGAGGCAGCGTGGGAGCGCGCAATCGCAAAGCACAGGTGTCTTCAGCTTTCTCCCTTGCCGATGCCGAGCGGTCCGGGTGTCATCGATGCGGGGGGACGCATCGGGCGGAACTTCTCTCCCGAGAGACAACAAGAAAGCGTTAGCCTCTTTGCCGCTTTGGCTGCGCATATCAAAACGCGCTTGCAGGTCGGTCCGGTTGTGATTGCCAGCTACTCGGAAGGGGCGCGCGAACGTCTGACGGGCTTGATCGAGGACGAAGGCCTGGCCGAAGTGATCGCCGTCAAAGATTTCCGATCCGTCGGGAAGCGCGGCTTGCACCTGATCGTCTGGGGGCTGGAGCATGGGTATCAAACCGACAGTCTGACCGTCATTTCCGAGCAAGATGTGCTGGGGGATCGCCTGATCCGCGCACCGCGCAAGAAACGTCGGGCCGAGAATTTTCTGACCGAAACGCAATCCCTTTCCCCGCGCGATCTTGTCGTACATGTCGATCATGGTGTCGGGCGCTATCTGGGGATGGAGGTTATCACCGCCGCAGGTGCAGCGCACGAATGCCTGCTGCTGGAATATGCTGACAATTCAAAGCTATACCTTCCCGTTGAAAACATTGAGCTTCTGTCGAAATATGGGCACGACGAAGGCCTGTTGGACAGGCTTGGTGGCGGCGCATGGCAGGCCAAAAAGGCAAAGCTGAAGCAACGCATTCGCGAAATGGCGGATCGATTGATCCGCATTGCTGCGGAACGGGCCTTGCGCAAAGCCCCCGTGCTCGATCCGCCAATTGGCATGTGGGAAAGTTTCCTAACGCGGTTCCCTTACCAGGAAACCGACGACCAGTTGCGTGCCATCAGCGATGTTCTCGACGACATGACGTCGGGCCAGCCGATGGACCGTTTGGTGTGCGGTGACGTCGGGTTTGGCAAAACCGAGGTTGCCCTGCGCGCGGCTTTTGTGGCCGCTATGTCGGGTGTGCAGGTGGCCGTTATCGCCCCGACAACGCTTTTGGCACGTCAACACGCCAAGGGGTTTGCCGAACGCTTCCGCGGCTTTCCGCTCGAGGTGCGTCAACTGTCCCGCTTTGTGTCCACCAAAGAGGCAAACAGCACGCGCGAGGGCTTGGCCCGTGGCACCGTGGATATTGTCATCGGCACCCATGCCTTGCTTGCCAAGAATGTGCGGTTCCAGAACCTCGGGCTTCTGATTGTCGACGAAGAACAGCATTTTGGCGTGACCCATAAAGAACGTCTCAAACAAATGCGCAGCGATATTCACGTGCTGACACTCACGGCGACTCCGATCCCGCGCACGCTGCAATTGTCGCTAAGCGGTGTCCGAGACCTGTCGATCATCGGCACGCCGCCCATCGACCGCCTGGCCATTCGCACCTACGTTAGCGAGTTTGATGCGGTGACCATTCGCGAGGCTCTGCTGCGCGAACACTATCGGGGAGGGCAGAGCTTTTATGTCGTTCCCCGCATCACCGATCTGCCCGAAATCGAGGACTTCCTGAAAGAGCAGCTACCGGAATTGACCTATGTGGTTGCCCACGGACAGATGGCCGCCGGCGAGTTAGATGACAGGATGAATGCGTTTTATGACGGCAAGTATGACGTTCTGCTGGCAACCACGATTGTCGAATCCGGTCTCGATATTCCGACTGCCAATACCATGGTTATCCATCGCGCAGATATGTTTGGGCTGTCGCAGCTCTATCAAATCCGTGGCCGTGTTGGGCGCTCAAAAACCCGAGCTTACGCCTATCTGACAACCAAACCCCGGGCAAAGCTGACCCGAACCGCTGAAAAACGCCTGCGGGTATTGGGGTCGCTTGATACACTGGGGGCTGGGTTTACGCTGGCGTCGCAGGATCTTGATATTCGCGGGGCAGGGAACCTGCTGGGCGAGGAACAGTCCGGTCAGATGCGTGATGTGGGCTATGAGCTATACCAATCGATGCTCGAAGAGGCGATTGCCAAAATTCGCGCCGGTGAAATGGAAGGCCTTGCCGAGGTCGACGATCAATGGGCACCGCAGATCAATCTCGGCGTTGCTGTTCTGATCCCCGAGGCCTATGTGCCCGATCTCGATGTGCGCTTGGGTCTCTATCGACGCTTGTCATCACTATCAACCAAGGTTGAGCTTGAGGGCTTCGCAGCCGAACTCATCGACCGGTTTGGCAAGCTGCCCAAAGAGGTGAACACCCTGCTTCTTGTCGTGCGCATCAAGGCGATGTGCAAAAAGGCCGGCATCGCGAAATTGGACGGAGGGCCAAAGGGGGCGACGATCCAATTTCACAACGACAAGTTTGCCTCGCCAGACGGTTTGGTGAGCTTCATCAATGACCAACGCGGATTGGCAAAGGTGAAAGACAACAAGATCATTGTCCGCCGCGACTGGAAAAAAGACAGCGACAAGATCAAAGGCGCGTTTGCGATTGCCCGAGATCTCGCCGAAAAAGCGGTTGCCGCCCGAAAAGCCAAAAAGGCGAAAAGCTCGTAGCAGGGTTCGGTCTTGCGACGACGACCGCATGTTTCGCGATCATAAACAGAATTTTCGCCAGCCTATTGCAGCGGTTCGTCCACACCGTTGAATTCGTCGATGACGTTTATCCAAAGATCGGCAGGTTGTGCCCCCGGGACGGCGTGCTGACCCGCCACGATAAAGGTCGGCACGGAATTCACACCCATCTTGCGGGCTTCGGCGTCACGCTCTTTGATTCCGGCCAGATCGGTGTCTGAGTTTAGCATTTTGGAGACCACAGCCGCGTCCATTCCGACGCCATCGGCCAGGTCAGCGAGGGTTTCGATGTCACCAATGTCGCGGCCTTCCATAAAGTAGGCGCGAAACAGGGCGTCAACCATGTCATATTGTTTGCCTTCAAAGCCGGACCAATGGATCAGGCGATGGGCATTCAGCGTGTTTGGCGTGCGCTGAATGGCACCCAAATCCAAATTCAACCCAGACTCTTCCGCGTGTTTTGCGATGTTCGAATAGACGTCAATGGCCCCGCGCTTGCCACCGAACTTTGCCTCGAGATAGGCGCGGCGGTCCATGCCCTCGGCGGGCATATCAGGGTTCAGTTGAAACGGATGCCACTGGATTTCAAACGGATGATCTGGTCTCTGGGCCATTGCATCTTCAAGACGTTTCTTGCCGATGAAACACCACGGGCATATCGGGTCCGAGAGGATATCAAGTCTCATAATGCGTCTTGTCCAATTCTAGCTTTTTACGTTGCAGCTTGTTGTTTGCGCCACGCGGCAATCGATCAACACGGCTGTAGATTCGCGGTTGTTTGTATCGCGCAAGTTTGTTGGCCACAAACGAATGAAGATCAGCGTCGGCGATCTCGGTATCGGCTGTGTAAAACGCCGCGATAACTTTGGTGTCTGTCTTGACCTCAATGTCACGCACGGCGATGTCGTTGATAAGCGGGTGGTCGTGAAGCACGCCTTCGACCTCAAGCGGTGAAACGCGAAAGCCACCTGCGTTCATCATGTCGTCGGCGCGCGCATGGTAGCTAATACTGAAATCGTCGTGCATTTCCCCAAGGTCTCCGGTCAGAAACCACTCACCTTGAAACCGAGCACTCGTTTCGTCCGGCGCGTTCAGGTAGCCGAGCATCAGGCCCGGATCCCTGCGCGAAACCGCGATCTGGCCAATCACACCAAGCGGAACTGGCCCATCTTCGCCCACGATGGCCACACGGCGACCGGTTTGCGGGCGTCCAAGTCGGTTCGTCATGGGCGACGAGGGTGAAGCGCTGATGAAGGTTGAACATTCCGACATGCCAAAGGCCTCATGCAAGCCAAGGCCCGTGGCGGCGATCCAATTGGCACGGATGTTTTCGGACAGTTTTTCGCCTGCACAGAGACCATGGCGCAGGTCGGGCAGGTCCAGCACTGGCGTATGTGAGAGCATCTGGCGAAACACCCCCGGCGCGGCGGCGAAGATCGTTGCTCGGTATTGCCCAAGCAAGGCGGGTAAAGACGAGGCATCTGTACCATTTAGCAGAATGAGGGAGGTCGCACCGACAGACCACGGATCAAGCAATCCGGTGCCGAGCGTAAACGACCAGTTGAAAGCGCCCGCATGCAACAATCGATCTTGCGAACTGATGTCATACCAATCACGCCACATCATTTGACGCGCCCAAATGGCGCGATGCGCGTGGGCCACCGAGCGCTGCTGCCCCGACGTGCCGGATGTGAACAGGATATAAGCCAGACGATTTGGATCGCCCAAGTCATAGTCGGCGGGGGGCAAGTGCCAGAATTGACGCAATTGAGATGTCGAGATCACCGAACACCCAATCTCGGGGCATGCAACGGTTGGATCCAGCACAACGACGTCGGGTGCGACTTGCGCGGCCAATGTCACAACCTCAGCTTCCGTCAGTTGGGATGACGTCGGGATCGGCACCAAGCCGACCGCAATCGCCCCGAGATAGGCAATGGGGAAATCCAAAGTATTGCCAAGCCGCATGAGGACCCGCTGACCGGGCGAATACCCAAGCGACAGCAAGCCAGCCCCCGTGCCAAGAACCGCTGTTTCCAATTCTGCGTAGGTCCATCGATCGAAACCTTCAGCGCCCAATACCTCTAGCGCGGTTTTGTCAGGCGTGTCTTTCGCGTGGCGAAGCACATATTGTGAAAGGTTGAAGTCATCA
>JBELFK010000037.1:0-20150 GCA_042092935.1 Paracoccaceae bacterium
GACGCGGGCCGCGTTCCTCAAGAACCAACGACATATTTGCGATTGAGTTTAACCCGCCAATGCCCGACCCGATCAAAACGCCTGTGCGCCATTGATCTTCATCGGCCTCGGGCATCCAACCTGAGTCCTGAACCGCCATATCCGAGGCGGCGACACCATAGAGGATAAAGTCGTCAACCTTACGCCGGTCCTTGGCGGGCATCCAGTCGTCAGGGTTAAAGCTGCCGTCCGTTCCGTCGCCCAAGGGGACTTCGCAGGCATATTTGGTCGTCACGCCCGAGGCATCAAAACGGGTAATCGGACCGGCGCCCGACTGGCCGTCCAGAATGCGGCTCCAAGTTTCCTCAACCCCACAAGCAAGCGGAGTGACCATACCCATACCGGTTACGACGACGCGACGCATTGTGCTGCCCTTTCCCTCAAGTAATTTTGAAACTGCATAGCTTGCTTGGCCCTATGGGGGCAAGTGAAGACTCGGACTCCCCCCCATATGTCGGCACAAAACCGTCGCGAAGACTTACTGAAATTCCGCCAGGGGTGTCGGCTCGGGCTTTGCAATCTCGATCGCCTCGGCAAGATCGACGGCCTTGCTAAACAAGGCCCGACTGACCACAGCGCCTTCGATCCCCTGAATGAACTTGAGCCGCGCGATGTCATCAAGATCACGCACGGTACCGCGTGCGTAGATCGGGCATTTCGCCGCCGCCGCCAACCCCGAAATCAACCCGAGCTGTGCGTCCTGATCTTCGATGTCGCTGTCGACGTCGGTGATAATCACAGCCGCAAGCGGCGACTGCGCATAGGCCTCGATCAACGCCTCGGGCGCGAGGGCAGATTTGGTCCGCCAGCCTTCGGTCATCAGCCCGTCCTGCCAAACATCGACGGCCAGAACGATCTGATCGGGAAACGCGTTGGCCAATTCTTTGACCATTTCCGGCTGAAGTGCCGCCACTGTTCCCATGACAACCCGCGCCGCGCCCATCTCGATCAACTCGACCGCGCGCTCGCGCGAGCGAATGCCCCCGCCAATCTGAACCCGCGTTTCAGAGGTGCGGATGATGCTCTCAATCAACTCGTTCTGGGGGTCTTCACCGCTAACGGCGTCAAAATCCGTAACATGAATCAGCGTCGCGCCGGCGTCGGCAAAACTGCGCGCCTTTTCGACCGGATCAACGTGCCAGATCGATGGTTCGTCCAGTCGTCCCCTTTGCAGGGAAACACACCGGCCTTTTTGCAGTTCAATTCCTGGGACAACAAGCATGGCAACCTCTCAGCGCAGCAGTCTTTCATGTGCCAGCCTTGGAAAAAAACCTCATGACTCGTGCAGATATGAGCGACTTCTCACAGATCATACACGACAAACCCATCCTCCGCGCAAAGAAAAACGGCGCTCGATCAAGAGCGCCGTTTCAAAACTGACTATCTGTGGAAACTTAAGATGCTTCTGAGATGAACTTTGTTGCGTCACCGAAAGTCTGGATGGTTTCGGCAGCGTCGTCAGGAATTTCAATGCCAAACTCTTCTTCGAAGGCCATTACCAACTCAACTGTGTCGAGGCTGTCTGCGCCAAGATCGTCGATGAATGATGCGTTCTCGACAACTTTGTCTTCTTCAACACCAAGGTGCTCAACAACGATTTTCTTTACGCGGTCTGCGACGTCGCTCATGTTCTATTCCTCTTACTTGAACCCTTTGGTTCGTTTTTGCCCATCTCCCCAACGGGACGGCTTTACTTGGTGCCCTTTTGGGCGGCTCGTAACCCCGCGTCAAGCGGAACCGCCGATGCGTTTGACCGCGATCGGCTAAAATCTGCGCCGCCTATAGCACATGATGCACCATTGGCAAACGGTTTCGCAAGCATATTGGCTTTGCTCTTAGAGCATAGCCATCCCGCCATTCACATGTAGGGTCGCACCCGTCACATATCCAGCCTCGGGACTGGCAAGATACAGCACCGCGGCGGCGATCTCCTCGGGCTTGCCCATGCGGGCGGCAGGGATTTTCGTGTTGATCGCGGCCTTCTGATCGTCGGTTAGTTTTTCGGTCATTGCCGTGGCGATGAACCCCGGTGCGACGGCATTCGCCGTGATCCCACGGCTGGCGACCTCATAGGCGATCGATTTCGTCAGACCGACCATGCCAGCCTTTGACGCAGCATAGTTCACCTGCCCCGGGTTACCCGTTGCACCGACGATAGAGCTGATGTTGATGATGCGGCCCCAGCGGGATTTCATCATCGGGCGCATAACGCCCCGACACAGACGCATGGTCGAGGTCAGGTTGACGTCAATCACGCTTTGCCATTCTTCATCCGACATACGCATGAAAATCTGGTCCCGGGTGATTCCAGCGTTGTTTACAAGGATATCGAGACCGCCCATCGCCTCAATCGCCTGCTTGGGCAGTGCGTCAACGGCCGCGCCGTCCGAAAGGTTGCATGGCAGCACATGCGCCCGCTCACCCAGTTCTGTGGCCAGGGCCTGTAGCGGCTCTTCGCGCGTTCCCGACAGGCCGACAGTTGCGCCAGCCGCGTGGAGCGCCTTGGCAATCTCGCCGCCGATGCCGCCAGAGGCACCGGTTACAAGGGCTTTTTTATCTGTAAGATCAAACATGATTAGGTTCCTGCGCTTCAGTCTGCTGTGACTGCTCTAACATCATCCGGCGTGCCGACCGCTTTGCAAGCAATCGCGCGATCAATGCGGCGCACCATGCCCGAAAGCGCCTTGCCTGCGCCAATTTCCCAAATCTCGGTGACACCCTGACCCGCCATCCAAAGAACGCTTTCGCGCCAACGCACCGAACCCGTCACCTGCTGCACCAGCAATGAGCGGATTGTTGCAGGGTCCGAGATCGCCTCGGCGACAACATTGGCGACAAGCGGCACTTTTGGCCGTGCAATATCGACTTCGCCCAAGGCGTTCGCCATAACCTCGGCGGCGGGCTCCATCAGGGCGCAATGGAAAGGGGCGCTGACGGGAAGAAGAACGGCGCGCTTGGCCCCTTTTTCCTTGGCCAACGCGATCGCGCGGTTCACTGCGGCCGCGTGGCCGGAAACAACGACCTGTCCGGGGTCATTGTCATTCGCGGCCTGACAAACTTCGCCCTCGGCAGCTTCTTTCGCCACGGCCTCGGCGGCTTCGAAATCAAGGCCCAGCAAGGCCGCCATGGCACCGACGCCAACGGGAACGGCTTTTTGCATCGCCTCTCCGCGAATTCGCAGCAGACGCGCCGCATCGGAAACCGACAGCGCACCCGCAGCGGCCAAAGCAGAGTATTCTCCGAGCGAATGCCCCGCAACGAACGAGGCATCTTCAATCGCTACACCTTCGGCCTCAAGCGCGCGCATCGCGGCAAGCGAGGTGGCCATCAAAGCGGGTTGAGCATTTTGTGTCAGGGTCAGTGCGTCCTGCTCGCCTTCCCAAATCAGCGAGGAGAGTTTTTCGCCCAAAGCATCGTCAACTTCATCAAAGACGGCCTTTGCGGCGGGATAAGCCTCGGCCAGGGCCTTGCCCATTCCGATACTTTGTGCCCCTTGCCCGGGAAATACGAACGCTTTGGACATCTTGCCCCTCCTGATCTGGTTACCATCGGGATAGCCAAGGACAGAGGGCGGTGCAACTAGAAGCCGCTAAAAACGGCGAAGCTGTTTAGAATATCGTCGAGTGATCGCGGAAAACATTGTTGGGATTGCTGAGGGGCGGCATATCCATAAGGAAGTCGCGCAATTCCGTCGCGGCGGTTTTGCTCTCCAGATCAAGGGTAATCACGCGGTTGCCGCTGAGATCCGTGGCAACGACGGTGGTGCTGAGAACCGCCAAATCCGAAAGTTCGTCCAACTGATAGCGGGCAATCGAAACGGTTCCCCCTGTCAGATCGCGCACGCCCAATTCAACAGTGCGGCGCACCAAATCGATGTGCAACTCGGGACGTTGGCTGGGGGGGCTGCCACGAAACAGCACAAAGCCAAGGGCAAGAAACAGCCCCGTCACCGTGATCTGCATTGTGCGCAACTCGGGCACCATAAGCGCGCCGGGCAAAAGCCACATCGCGATGGCGGCCAGAAAGAACATCATGCCCAGCACGGATCGGAACAGAAAGAAGACCGAGTTTACGTTTGAACCGGAAAACGTGTGAATCGTCTCTCGTTTCGGTCCAAGCCCGGTGCCCGCATCGCGGCGGGCGCTAAAAAAGTCGGTAGCCGTCATCACGGTCTCCTGAAAACATCGAACGTTGCGCTCGTCTCTGCCAATGGTTGCAGTTCAATTGGGGCCTAACTACGGCAAGTATCTGATTTTTCATTGACCTTGGGTCACCCACTTGCAAATTGCTGGCACAAGTGTAAAAGGCCATTTCCTTCCACAAGTTTGGAACTGCGCAGTCTCTCGTGGACGGGGGTGGAAGGACACAATGCCCCGTGCTTTGAAATGCGCCTAAAATTGAAATGGAGAGCACATGCCACTGTATGAGCATGTACTAATTTCGCGTCAGGACTTGTCCAATACGCAAGCTGAAGGTCTCATCGAACATTTTGGCACGGTCCTCGCGGACAACGGCGGTAAAGTCGTCGAGAGCGAGTATTGGGGCGTCAAAACGATGGCCTACAAAATCAACAAGAACCGCAAAGGCCACTATGCCCTGCTGCGCACGGACGCTCCGTCTGCTGCTGTGCAGGAAATGGAACGCCTGATGCGCCTGCATGACGATGTCATGCGTGTTTTGACCATCAAGGTCGACGAGCACCAGGAAGGCCCATCGGTTCAAATGCAAAAACGTGACGAACGCGACGGCCGTCGTGAACGCCGTCACTAATCACCTGAGAAAAGGACTCTAACCCATGGCTGCAAAACCATTTTTCCGCCGTCGTAAAGTGTGCCCCTTCTCTGGTGAGAACGCACCGAAAATCGACTATAAAGACACGAAGCTGCTTCAGCGCTACATTTCCGAGCGTGGCAAGATTGTTCCTTCGCGTATCACTGCCGTATCCGCAAAAAAACAGCGTGAGCTGGCCCGTGCTATCAAGCGCGCCCGCTTCCTGGCTCTTTTGCCTTACGCCGTTAAGTAAGGGGGCCTGAACAATGCAAGTTATCCTTCTTGAACGCGTCGCAAAACTCGGCCAGATGGGCGACGTCGTAGACGTCAAATCGGGCTACGCACGCAACTTCCTGCTGCCACAAGGCAAGGCTTTGACAGCCTCGTCCGCAAACGTCGCGTCGTTTGAAGCTCGCAAAGCACAGTTGGAAGCCACCAACCTTGAAACCAAGAAAGAAGCACAGGAGTTCGCAGACCGTTTGGACGGTCAGCAGTTCATCGTGATTCGTTCAGCCTCGGACGCTGGTTCGCTTTACGGTTCGGTATCGACCCGTGACGCCGCAGAAGCAGCAACAGATGGCGGTTACACCGTTGATCGCAAGCAGGTCGTTCTGGCCCGCCCGATCAAAGAGCTTGGTCTGCACGACGTACACGTCATCCTGCACCCAGAAGTCGACGCGACAATCCAGTTGAACGTTGCACGTTCACCGGAAGAAGCCGAGCTTCAGGCGTCGGGTAAATCGATCCAAGAGCTGGCGGCCGAAGAAGAAGCTGCTGCGGAATTCGAAATCGCTGAATTGTTCGACGATATCGGTTCGGCTGCATCGGACGATGATGATTTGGCGCCTGCCGCTGAAGAAAACTCGGACGACGAAGCGTAAGTTTCTGAAATATCCGATCAAAGCCGCGCAGCCCACCTGCGCGGCTTTTTTATTGACCAAGTGCCAAGGAACATGCGTGTTGACGCTATGGATCACACCGACGTCCTCGCCCGGCTGAGCGCCGAGGAAAAAGCCCGCTTGACCGAGAGGTCCAATCGCAAAGGGCTTGTCCATCTTGCGCTCTACGTGCTGGCCATCGTCTTTGTTTCCGAATGGATCCTGCAAGAGGTCTTTTTGTGGCCGGTTGCGATCCTTGGGCAGGGCATCTTGTTGGTGTTCCTTTTCACGCTTTGCCACGAATGCACACATAAATCGCCGTTCAGGTCGGTCTGGCTGAACGAGCTTGTGGGTTTTGTCAGCGGAGCGGTGGTGCTGCTGCCTTTCTTGTGGTTCCGTTATTTTCATCTGGCGCACCACAAATACACCAACGACCCCGAGAATGATCCCGAACTGGCCAGCCCTAAGCCTGATACGTGGCTAACTTACACCATTCACATCTCGGGCCTGCCCTATTGGCACTCGCAAATACGCACGATCTTTCGCAACGCGCTTGGCGATCCGACTGCCAGCTATCTGCCAACGCGCGCGCACCAAAAGGTTCAGGCCGAGGCCCGGGCTTTGCTGATCCTCTACACGCTGGCGTTGACCAGTCTGCTGATCTCGCCCGTGGTGTTTTACCTCTGGCTCTTGCCTGTGTTGATCGGCCAGCCGTTTTTGCGGCTCTATCTTCTGGCCGAGCACGGGCGCTGCCCGTCGGTCGCCAACATGCTTGAAAACACCCGCACGACCTTTACCAATCGTGTGGTTCGCTTTTTGGCGTGGAATATGCCCTATCACATTGAGCATCACAGCTATCCCAACGTCCCATTTCACGCGCTTCCCAAGCTCCATGACCATATGAAGCAGGATTTGGTCACCACCGCGCCCAGCTATCGTGCTTTCACGAAAGACTACCTCGCTGAACTGGATTAGGCGGCGTCACGAATACCGGCCACCCAATGGATGGCCCGCTTTTCCAACCGTGAATGTCAGCCTAGCGCTTGAACGTCTCAAGCGTTAACTCGGCGTCGCAAAGCGCGCCATTGTGCGTGCCGACCCAAATATCGAGCCAACCGTTGGATGGCCGCGTCAATGTGATCTTGGCGTCAAGGTTTCCGTTGTCATCATCATCGTAAAACCAATTCACCGAGCCGGTATTTATCAAGAGGATTGAATCGCACTGCGATATCACCGAGATCTCGAGTGCATAATTCTGCATGCCCGAGAGGTTCAGAGAAAAATCGGGCTCGACGGTCACATACCCCGTCCCACGGTCCGAGCCGAATTTGATGCCACAGCCCGAGATTTGCTGGTCGCCCCCTGCAATCAGCGAAACGGTTTGCGGATTATAAAGGTCGGCCCCATTCAACTCATATGTGTCGCCATAGAGATTGGTGTTCGGGCATGCGATGGCAGCGGTCGAAAACCCGCCCAGAAATAGAAAAACGAGAAGTGCGCGTAGATACGGCATGGAACCCCCTACCCTTGGTATCCGAATATCGGAATACTTTCAGGCTAATCACATTTTCGTGAAAATCAAGCAGAACAAAGGGGGCAAAAAAATGGGGCCGCCCAAAGGCGACCCCAAAATCAACACAGATAAAAGCGTGTTTACTCTTCGTCCAAAGCCTCAACAGCTTTTTGAAGATCGTCTTTTGAGACTTCTTTTTCAGCAACTGTTGCCAGCTCGAAAACATAGTCGACGACTTTGTCTTCAAACAGAGGTGCGCGAAGCTGCTGCTGCATTTCGGCGTTTTGCTGGATGAACTCAAAGAACTGACGTTCCTGCCCCGGATACTGACGCGCCTGGTTCATGATCGCCTGAGTCATCTCGGCGTCGGTCACCTCGACCTCGGCGCGCTGGCCAAGCTCGGCCAAGAGCAGTCCAAGACGCACGCGACGTTCGGCCAGACGGTTGTGTTCGTCGGTGGCTTCGATTTCGTCGTGGTCGTGACCGTGAACATCAGGGTTATCGTCGTGCCATAGCTGGTGTGCGATCTGCTTTGCCTCGGCTTCAACAAGCGACGGCGGCAGGTCGAACTTGACCAACTCGTCCAGCGCATCGAGAAGTTTGCGCTTGGTGACAGCGCGGGCTGCACCCACATATTCTGCTTCAAGACGCTCAGAAACCTGCGCGCGCAGGGCTGCAAGATCGTCTGCGCCGAACTTCTGGGCCAATTCGTCGTTCAGCTCAGCCGCTTTTGGTTCTTTCACGGCTTTGATGGTGCAGGAAAAGACTGCTTCTTTGCCAGCAAGGTTTTCAGCTTGATAGTCATTGGGGAAAGACACGGTGACGTCTTTTTCCTCGTCAACTTTCACGCCAACCAGTTGCTCTTCAAAACCGGGGATGAAGCTGTTTGAGCCAAGAACCAGAGGGTAGTCGTCCGCGGCGCCGCCATCAAAGGCTTCACCATCGATTTTACCGAGGAAATCGAGCACAACCTGATCGCCATCTTTGGCCTTCGAGCCTTTGCGACGGTCTTTGAAATCTTGCGCAGTTTCGGCAAGGTTCGCCAACGCCTCGTCAATCGACGCGTCGTCGGCTTTTACAACCAGACGCTCAAGCGAGATGGACTTCAGGTCAACATCCGGAATGGCCGGAAGTGCCTCGTAGCTCATCTCGACATTCACGTCGTCGCCTTCTTTCCAGTCCTCGTTGGTCATTTTGACCTGAGGCTGAAGCGCAGGGCGGTCGCCTGACTTTTCAAAATGCTCGTTCATGGCACCATCGATGGATTCTTGCATGGCTTCGCCGAGAACGCGCGGGCCAAACTGCTTTTTCAGCAGAGCCATAGGAACTTTGCCTTTACGGAAGCCCTTCATTTCGATGTCTGGCGCTGCTTCAGCCAGCTTTTCGTTGACTTTACCGTCAAGCTCAGCGGCGGTAACGGTGATCGAATAACCGCGCTTGAGGCCTTCGTTCAGGGTCTCGGTGACTTGCATGTGCTTCCTCGTATAGGCTGACAGGCCACCCGTGCGGTCGCCTGATAAAATCTGCGTCTTACTAATTTGCATGGCACATGGGATCAAGCAGGAAATGAAGGCCGATCCGCGCTTTCAACATATTTTGGCCACCTAGCCCAAAGCACCCCGTCAAAGGGCTAGTTTAGCCCGCGTAGCTGGCGGCTTCGCTTCAAATCGCGAGAGGCATCCGAAAGCCAAATGCCCAACACTTTCGGGGAAATGTTTTCATAGACTATGTCGCAAACCTGTTCATTGTTTAGCTTAAATCGCAGGCGGTTGGGAGTGTCTGCAATCGCCAGATAGACATCGCCTTTCTGGACCGATTTGAAGCATTCGCCAAGTATGATAGGTAGCTCTGAATGATCCTCATCAGGTGTGCCCATGCGCGCCACCTCGTTCAAGGTGGCGGACACCAACAACTCGCCCGAGAAGCTTCGCAAATAGCCGAGCTCCAACGCAAAAGGGTATTGCCATGCAAAGCTGTCCTCAGTGGAATACAGGCTGGCTTGGTAGAGACTGACACCCAATACTTTGTATAGTGCCGAGCCCTTTTTGGTCGCTTCAAGGACCAGAAGATCGTCCGAGCCCTCAAGAGTCCCCTGCGCCTGCGCGCCCGAACATCCCAATAAGAAGAAGCATAAAGCGGCTATTTTTTGCATCATGGTCGTCACTCATCAGAATTACATTTTACGATATCGCACTGGGCGCCCTGCCCGCCTGATCCAGCAATCCTTTTGGATGCATGACGCGCCATAGCCACCAGATAGCGAGTAGCTTTAAAGCGGCAGGCAAAAGCGCGTAGGACAGTCCAAGTGCAAACAACTCTTGCGAACCGTTTATCCTGTTCGGGTCAAAACCGGCAAGTGACAACAAAGGCAGCACGACGCCTGCAGCGATCGCCAAGGAGGCTTTATTGGCAAAGCTCCAAAGGCCAAAACCAATTGCAGGGTTTTGATTACTACGGGCCTGAAAACTCGAAAACATCGCAGGCAACAAAATCATGTCCGCGCCAAGCGATGCCCCTGACAGGATACAGACGACGAAGAATAAGACGGACGCCCCTTGAGGCAGCAAAAAGGCCCAACAGAAACTTAAGATTGCCAGTATCATGCCGATGAGCAGCGTTTTTGAAGCGCCCAGTTTGAGCGCCAAGGGCTTCCACACAAGAACAGATAGGGCGGCCGCCCCGAAAAACGACATCAAGAATGGACCCGTAAACGCTGGAGCACCTAGCCGAAGTTCGACAAAGAAAACGAATAGGGTCGACGACACCGCGACCGGTAGAGAATTCAGAAATGCCAAGACCAAGAAGCTGCGCAAGGCATCGTTGGCGATGAGTTCCCGAAAACTCGGCAAAGCCAGAGGCGTGCTGTACCAGCGACCACGCATTCCGAGATAGGCAAACACAAGAGCGGCTGCAAATACCATCGCAAAGCCCGCATAGCCGTCTCCGGGCAAAACAAAGGGCAGTATGGAAGCCAGAAGAATGCCGGTCAGCGCGCCCCCTTCCCTTGCAGTTGCAAGCGAGACATGACTATGGCCGTGCGCCCGACTGACTCCGTCAGAATAGAGCAAAATCGTCAGTGCCGAGTAGCCTGTAAAGGCGAGTGCAAGGCCCACAGAAATCCAAGCCAAAGGGGCAAACGGGGAGGCGATCACAAAAATGCCAAGCATCCCTAATGCCAAAGCTCCAACAGACAGCAAGGCTGCGATACTTTGGCTACGCCTGCTTTTACCGACGATCGCGCCAAGCAGAGGGTCTTGGATGAAGTCAAGACATCGCAGAATAATCAAAACGCCACCAAGCGCTGCCAACCCGATGCCATAGGTTTCAGACAGGAACGCAGGCAGATGGATATAAAGTGGAATGCCAGCTGACGCCAAAACGGCGGAAAATGCAGAGTAGCGAAAAATGTCGTTTGTTGTATTTGGCATAAGACTTTTCTTAGGTTCGTATTCTTTACGCCGAACCTAAGAAATTGGATTATTTTAAAGGGCTTTGCGACCTCAAATGTTCGGGCCCATGTCCACTCGCCTAGCATTCTTTGAGGCAATTTTTTTCAATTCACCCTTAAATTGCACGACTTCATTACTATATGTAGTGACAAGAGCCAAATTTTGGCCATAAAGAGCACATGTTGTAACTTTTTCCCGTAGGATTCTATTTTGACGATAGTTGAGTTTCTTGCACACCCCGGTCTTCGCCCATTTGAACTGGCTGTTGGCCTTGTTGCCGCGCTTTTGATTATTGAGGTCATTGCCAATCAGTTGGGTTTAAGTTTGCTTGGTGAAAACGAAGCCGAAATGGATGTGGATGCAGACGTCGATTTGGGCTTTGATTTTGACACCGACGTGGACTTCGACGCCGAGTCTGCCCTCGAATTTTCAGCTTCGACGGACGCGGACCTCGCTGAGTTGGCCGATGTAGAGCCTGATGCCGCGGACCTCTCGGCTGAGGGCGGATTTATGTCGTGGCTGGGCATTGGCGACGTTCCCTTGATAATCTGGTTCACCGGCACACTGACGGCCTTTGGGCTTGTGGGCTACTTCCTGCAACTTGGCGCAAGCACTCTGCTGGGCAGCCCGATTGGCGCTGGTTTAGCGGTTCTCATCTCGCTCGTTCCCGGGGTCGCGCTTGGTGGACGTTTATCGCGCCTGATCGGCTGGATTTTCCCAAAGAACGTCTCGTCCGCGATTTCCCGACGCTCTTACGGCAAGCGTCGCGGAGTCATTACTGTCGGCACCGCAACCCACGACACCCCCGCCCAGGCGCGGTTTGTCGATGGATACGGCAATTTTCACTACGCGATGGTCGTGCCCCTGGATGCGAATGAGCAAATCTCGCAGGGCAGCCAAGTCGCAATCTTCAAGTCCCGCGACGGGGTCCTGAAGGCCGTTAAGATTTCAGAATAACTAAAACCCCCTTTTCAAACAGGAGTATAAATATGGCGGATATCGTTGGTACGCTTTTGATCCCTATTGCAATCATTGTGATGTTCCTACTGTTCGTAGGATTGGTCATGTCGCGGCTATATAAACGCGCAACGCGCGAGGTGAGCCTTGTGAAAACCGGTGCCGGTGGGCGGCGCGTGATTATGGACGGCGGTGCGATCATCATCCCGTTGCTGCACGAAGTCAGCCCCGTCAACATGAAGACCCTCCGTCTTGAGGTCAGCCGCACAGGCGAGGCCAGCCTGATTACCCGTGACCGGATGCGGGTTGATGTGGGTGTCGAGTTTTACGTCTCGGTGAACGCGACCGAAGATGGCATCGCCCGCGCTGCCCAGACGCTCGGCAATCGGACGTTCTTTGTCGATCAATTGCGTGAGTTGATTGAAGGCAAGCTGATCGATGGCCTGCGTGCTGTCGCTGCAAAGATGAGCATGGACGAATTGCATGAGAACAGATCGGATTTCGTGCAGCAGGTGCAAAACGCCGTGTCCGAGGATTTGCTCAAGAACGGTCTCGAACTTGAATCGGTGTCCTTGACCGCGCTCGACCAGACGCCGTTTGAGAGCCTTGATGAAAACAACGCCTTTAACGCCGTTGGTATGCGCCAACTCGCCGAGGTGATTGCGGATTCCAAAAAGAAGCGTGCGTTGATCGATGCCGAGGCTGACACCGCCGTTCGCCAAGCGGCGATGGAGGCTGCAAAACGCAAACTTGAGATTGATCGCGAAGAAGAACAGGCGAAAATCGCTCAGATACAGGAAATTGAAACGCTGCGGGCAGCGCAAGAGGCTGAGATCGCCCTGCGTCGTGCGGACGCCGAGCGGGAATCCGAAGAGGCCCGTATTTCGAAAGAACGCACTGTGCGCGAGGCCGAAATCCAGCGCGAAGAGGCGATCCGCGCGGCAGAAATCTCGAAAGAACGCCAGATTGAGGTTGCCGACCAGGAGCGTCAGATCATCGTCGCCAAGAAATCGGAAGAGGAAAGCCATGCGCGCGCCTCGGCCGACCATGCGCGCTCTGAGGCTGTAAAGGCCACGGAATCCATCGCCACCGCCCGCCAACTGGCCGAAGCGGAACGTTCAAAGCGTATTGCGATCATTGACGCCGAGCGTGAGGCCGAAAAAGCTGCAACGCAAATTCGTTTGGCGGCAACAGCGCAAAAGGATGCAGCGGCTGACCGTGCTGATGCACTGCGTGAGGAAGCCACGGCTGAAGCCGACGCGATCAAGATCCGCGCCGAGGCGAACAAACTTGACAAGCTGGCCGAGGCCGAAGGTACGCGCGCACTCGTGGATGCAGACAATGCGATTTCTGAAGAAATCGTCGCGATGAAAATCCAACTCGCGCGTCTGCAAGCGCTGCCTGAGATCGTTGCTCAGATGGTGAAACCCGCCGAAAAGATCGAGTCGATCAAGATCCACCAAGTGTCGGGTCTCGGTGGCATCGGCCAGGGGTCTGGCGAGCCGGTTCAAGCCAATGCGGGCACTCCGGTCACGCAGGCCGTTGATGCGATCGGCAGCATGGCGTTTCAACTTCCAGCCCTAAAGAAGCTGGGCGAGGAAGTCGGGATAAGTCTAGAGGGCGGGCTTGCCGGCATCGTCTTGGACGACGCTCCGTCACCGACACCGGCGGCGCCGCAAAATCTGAATGGGGCTGAATCCGCCCCGAGCGCTGACACACTCCCGGCCGAGTAAGCTGGGTGTAAACAGCAAAAAGGGGTGCCGACGACGTGGCACCCCTTTCAGAACCTGTTGTCAGGATTTGATTTCATTGCAGTCAAAGATAACCGGTCCGAGTGGTCGGAATTGGTTTTGCTGCATTGTCACATTCGCAACCGTGTTGTCTTCGCGAAAGACGATTTCGTAAACAACGTAGTGGTTCTTGCCGGCGGAATCCTTGGTGCGAAAGCTGGCCCTTGTTTTGCTGGCCGAAGAGCTTTCAATCTCGATAAAGAAGTCATCCCCAAACTGGAGATTCTCGTCGTTCACAATAAACGCCTCGGGAATCCAGGATTTGATGATCGCAAGTGCCTCGGACCGGCTTCCCTTCGCGGCGGCCAGTCCGGGGGCATAAGTCCGCACTTCGCAAAAATATGCAGCATAGACCGGTTGCGCAGCAAACCTCGCTGACATGGCGGCTGCGGCCAATAAGAGTTTTTTCATTTGAATACTCGCCTTAAAGGTTAACGAAGTATTCATCGACGAAAAATTGCGGAAACTCAACCTCAGATTGAAACTCCACTCAAAAAGTATGGAAATCCGTAGGTTAAGTGGTACCCAAGGCCGGACTCGAACCGGCACGATGTCTCCATCGGGGGATTTTGAATCCCCTGCGTCTACCATTCCGCCACTTGGGCACGCTGATGAGCCTCGCCAAAGGATCGAGTCTCGGCGTAGGCGCTGTGTTAGTAAAGATTCGCGGCAAGGTAAAGCCACGACTTTCGGTTAGCCGCAGGATTATTTGAATGGTCGCAATACACGGATGAAACGCTCTCAACGGTTTTCTAACCCTCTTAGGTACGCTATGGGAGATAAAACACATTTTAGGGCAGAGCAGCATGATTAAATCGCTTTACGACTGGACGATGAATCTGGCGTCCCATCCCCGCGCAATCTGGGCGCTGGCCGTCATCGCGTTCATTGAGGCCTCGTTCTTCCCGATCCCACCGGATGTGCTGATGATCCCGCTCATCCTGGCGCAACCCAAACGCGCGTGGTTGATTGCGACGGTGGCCCTTGTTGCCTCGATCGCGGGTGGGCTGTTGGGCTACGCCATCGGGGCGTTTTTCTACGAATCCATCGGTGCGCCGATCCTTGAAAGCCTCGGGAAAGGCGATGCGGTTCTTGAGTTCAACGACCGTTTCAACGATGTCAGCTTCTGGGCGGTTCTGATCGCTGGTGTGACCCCCTTCCCGTTCAAGGTTATCACAATCCTGTCGGGCTGGACGGCCATGCCGCTTGGGATTTTCATCACGACGGCGATCATCGCCCGCGTGCTTCGCTTCTTCGTCGTGGCCGCATTGCTGTGGAAATATGGCGCTCCGATTCGCGATTTCATCGAGAAAAGACTTGGGCTAATGTTCATCCTGTTTGTCGCCGTTTTGCTCGGCGGGTTCTATCTGGTGAAATTCCTATGACGCGTAACGGCTGGATTATCCTTGCGACGGTTGGATCGCTTTCTTTGATGCTTGGTGCCTGGGGCTTTGAATACATTGGTGGCTATCCACCCTGTAAGCTGTGCTATTGGCAGCGCTGGCCGCATCTGGCGGCAATTGCAATTGGCGTGATCGCGCTGCTTGGCTTGCCCTGGCTTGCGTGGTTTGGCGCGCTGGCTGCGGCGACGACGTCGGGCATCGGTATCTATCACACGGGTGTCGAGCGCGCTTGGTGGCAAGGGCCAACCAGTTGCACCAGCAGCGGCATTGATTTGGGCGCCATGACGGGTGCCGATCTTCTGGCAATCGAAGGCCCCAAACTTGTGCTTTGTGACGAGGTTGCCTGGGCGCTGTTTGGCATGTCGATGGCCAGTTGGAACGCTGTTTTTTCAGGTATTTTGCTGATTTTCTGGCTGCGCGCCGCGCGGAGTCCGTTTTAAGGCCAAAGCCTGCAAATATCTGCCATTGCGCCCTATATCCTGCCTCTGATATAGTCAGGCTAACAAAATATAGTGGCATTAAACCGACAAGGCAGAGCTGTTGAGCGATACCCCAGAAACGCCCGAAAACACGGACGAAGATCGTCCTTTGCGTCCCGTATACGATGGCCCGTCGATCTCGATAGAAGACGAGATGAAAACGTCTTATCTCGACTATGCGATGAGCGTGATCGTCAGCCGGGCAATTCCCGATTTGCGTGATGGTCTTAAGCCGGTCCACCGCCGTATTCTCTATGCGATGCACGAGACCGGCAATTCGCACGATAAATCCTATCGCAAATCAGCCCGTCCCGTGGGCGATGTCATGGGTAAATACCACCCCCACGGCGACAGCGCGATTTACGACGCGCTTGTGCGCATGGCGCAGGACTTTTCGATGTCGCTGCCATTGCTGGATGGTCAGGGCAACTTTGGCTCGATGGATGGCGATAATCCGGCGGCGATGCGCTACACCGAAGTGCGCATGGACAAGCCTGCGGCATCGCTTCTGGCGGACATTGAAAAAGACACGGTTGATTTCCAAGACAACTACGACGGCAAAGATCAGGAACCCTCGGTTCTGCCTGCCCGCTTCCCAAACATGCTGGTCAACGGGGCTGGCGGTATCGCCGTGGGCATGGCCACCAATATTCCGCCGCATAATCTCGGCGAGATCGTCGATGCGACCCTTGCCCTGATCGACAACCCTGATTTGTCGTCCGAAGACCTGATCCAATACGTTCCCGGCCCCGATTTTCCGACGGGCGGCATCATGCTTGGCCGTTCGGGCGCGCGCAAAGCCTACCTCGAAGGCCGTGGCAGCGTTATCATTCGCGCAAAAACCCACATCGAAGAAATTCGCAAGGACCGCTACGCGATTGTCGTCGATGAAATCCCCTATCAGGTGAACAAGGCCTCGATGATCGAAAAGATCGCCGAGGCCGCGCGGGACAAGAAGATCGAATCCGTCGCGCACGTGCAGGACGAAAGCGACCGCAACGGCGTCCGCGTCGTTGTCGAGCTGAAACGCGATGCCACGCCCGATGTGGTTTTGAACCAATTGTTCCGATTCACGCCGATGCAAACCTCGTTCGGGTGCAACATGCTGGCCCTCAACGGCGGCCGCCCCGAAACCTTGACGCTGCATCGCTTCCTGTCGTGTTTCATTGATTTCCGCGAAGAGGTCGTTGCCCGCCGGACAGCGTTTGAGTTGCGCAAAGCGCGTGAGCGCAGCCATATCCTTTGCGGTTTGGCCGTCGCGGTCAGTAATGTGGACGAGGTTGTGGCGACCATTCGTGCCTCGGCCGACGCCGCCGAAGCCCGCGAAAAGCTGATGACCCGCCGGTGGCCGGCCGCGGAGATTGCCGAATACATCCGCTTGATCGACGATCCGGGACATACCGTAAACGAAGATGGCACCTATTATCTGTCGGAAACCCAAGCCCGCGCAATCCTAGAGCTTCGCCTGCAACGCCTGACCCAGATTGGCGTCAAGGAAGTGACTGACGAGCTGCAAGAGCTTGCCGGAAAGATCAAAGAATACCTGACGATCCTCGGCTCGCGTGAGCGGATCATGGGCATTATTGCCGACGAGCTGCGCGAAGTTCGCGCAAGTTTCGCCGTCGATCGTCGCACCGAGATCGTCGATTGGTCTGGCGACATGGAAGACGAAGACCTGATCGAGCGTGAAGACATGGTCGTGACCGTCACCCAGTCGGGCTATATCAAACGCACAGCGCTTGCCGATTTCCGCGCACAAAAACGCGGCGGCAAAGGGCTGAGCGGCATGTCCACCAAGGACGATGACGTCGTGACGACCTTGTTCGTCGCCAATACCCATACCCAACTGTTGTTTTTCACAACCGACGGCATGGTCTACAAGCTGAAGACATGGCGTCTGCCGCTTGGCGGGCGCACCGCCAAGGGCAAAGCAATCGTCAACATCCTGCCAATTCCAAGTGGCGTTTCCATCGCAGCAATCATGCCGGTCGATGTGCCGGATGAGGAATGGGAAAACCTGCAAATCGTCTTTGCCACCACCGGAGGCGACGTGCGTCGCAACCGCCTGTCGGATTTCACCAATGTGCGGCGCAACGGCAAAATTGCGATGAAATTGCCCGAGGATGGCTCGGTTCGGTTGGTCAACGCCCGGATTTGTTCCGAAGACGACGACATCATGCTGGTGACCAATTCTGGCCGCGCAATTCGCTTTAAGACCACCGATTTGCGCGTCTTCAACTCGCGCGAGTCAACGGGCGTTCGCGGGATCCGGCTTTCTGGCGACGACTGCGTCGTCTCGATGTCGGTTATTCGTCACTCGGAGGCGACGCCCGAAGAACGTGTGGCCTATTTGAAAATGCGCCGCGCGATTGCCGGTTTGACCGACGAGGCAGGCGATAGCGATGAAGAAGCCGTCGCGGATATGGCACTATCACAAGAGCGCTACGCCGAAATGTCCGCCGCTGAGAACCTGATCCTGACCATCACCGAACAGGGCGCGGGCAAGCTAAGCTCAAGCCACGACTACCCCGTTCGGGGTCGCGGAGGCATGGGTGTTGCCGCTATGGACAAAGCCATGCGCGGCGGTGACCTCGTGGCGTCTTTCCCCGTCGAGATGGACGATCAAATCATGCTGGCAACGTCAAAAGGCCAGTCAATTCGGGTGCCCGTCGAAGGCATATCCTTCCGCTCGCGCAGCGCTGGCGGGGTGAAAGTCTTTAACACAGGAAAAGGCGAAGTTGTCGTCTCGGTTGCATGGATCGCCGATCAAGGCGATGATGACGACGCAGAAGAAGAATAAGTCGCGCCCAGAATGTGCGGCAGAAAATTGAGGACAGTGTTATGAAAAAGCGACTCATTGTGCCGCTCATTCTGGCCGCGACAAGCGCGAGCGCAGACGAAACGGCCTACAACGTTCAGTTCCAAAGGGCGCAGGACGCAACCGGTTCGGGGTATACGCAGATGGCCTCGGGCTCGTTTGCCTATCAATGGGATCGCACGATCACGGTCCAGGCAGACACCGCGATCAACCGTATGAGCGACGGGACGCAGAACGACACCTCGCTCGGGCTGCATGCATCTTACAATCTGACGCCAGAGTTTCGGATCGGTGGTTATGTCGGCTGGGAAGAGTTTCACTTTGAACCCAGCAACTTCATCTACCACGGGTTCGAGTTTGAATATGCAATCGACAGCGGATCGGTTTCGGTTTTTGGTGGCAAAAACGGCGACGACGGGTTTCCGGCGTCTGACAACGTGGCCTTCGGAGCCGAGGTGAGACTGCCCGCCAGCGATTACCTGACCTTGGTTGGCCGCGGTCTGATGCGCGACAATGACGCCTTGGATCTACTCACAACCATCGTCGGCGCGGGCATCGATTACGAAATGCCCAACGGCGTGACGTTGAACGGCGAACTGGCGACATGGAACCGCAAACAGTCCGGGGCACTCTATGATGACGGGCTGTCAATCACGCTGGGCGCTAGCCTGAACGTTGACCGCAATGGCATTCTGATGCCTCAACGCAACAGTGTTGCGAATACATTCGGCTCAGATCTCCGGTTCCCATAAAGAAAGGGGCCAAAAGGCCCCTTCGCTTATACGCCGTAAATCCCGGAAAACTTGCCTTCGATGTAGGTCAAAAGCGGTTCTGCATCGGGCGCAAATCCACAGGCATGGGCGATTGTCTCTTTGGGGGAGCGCAACCCGCCGTGAACCTGCAAATTATCGCGCAACCACGCCAAGGCTGGCGCTGTTTCGCCCTGCGCCAATTGATCGTCAAGCTGGGGCACCGCCTTTTGCAAGGCCTCAAACAGACAACCGGCATAGACATTGCCAAGGCTATAAGTCGGGAAATAGCCAAACAGGCCGACCGACCAGTGCACATCTTGCAGGCAGCCGTTCGAGGGCTTGTCAACGTTGTAGCCAAAATCCGATTTAAACCTGTCGTTCCAAGCCGCTTCAAGATCGTTGACCTGCAAGTCGCCTGACATCAACGCGCGTTCAAGAGCAAAGCGCAACAGGATGTGCAGATTATACTGAACCTCGTCGGACTCGGTGCGAATAAAGCCTTTGCCGACCCTGTTGACGGCCGCATAAAACTCGTCTTCGTCCGCGATGCCAAAATCGCCGAAGCTCACCTTCATCTGGCCGTACAGCCATCCGGTAAAGGCACGGGACCGGCCAAGCTGGTTTTCATAGATCCGGCTTTGGCTTTCATGCACCCCCATCGAAACACCCGCACCCAGAGGCGTCAGCAGATAGGCTTTGTCGATGGATTGCTCATAGGTCGCGTGACCGACTTCGTGAATGGTTGAGTAGATACAGTTGAACGGATCATCATCGGACGTGCGCGTTGTGATACGGACATCCAAACCAGAGCCCGAGCTAAACGGATGCACCGCCTTGTCGATCCGTCCCTTATTGCGATCATATCCGAAAACGTCCGCCACTTTGTCCGACAAGCCCATCTGGGCCCGGGTATCGAACAGGCCCGTGACCCCCTTGGCCTCGGGCTTTTGCCAAATTGCGTCGCGCAAAGCGACCAATCTAGGCCGCATCGCATCAAACATTGCGCTCAGGTCAGCCGCCGACGCGCCGGGCTCATAATCCTGCAACAGCGCGTCATAGGTATCGCCACCATCCGAGATCGCGGCACCTTCCTGCCGGCGCAAATCGATCACGGTTTTGAGGATTGGTAGAAACGCCGACACATCTTCATTGGCCCGTGCCTCGGCCCAAACCCCTTGGGCCTTGCTGACGGTCCGCGCGATCTCGGCGGCCAATTCACCGGGCACTTTGGTATTGCGGGCGTAGTCCTTGCGGATGATCCGCATTGTCGCCTGACCAACCTGATCCAAAGCGGCATCGTCG
>JBELFK010000038.1:0-19936 GCA_042092935.1 Paracoccaceae bacterium
TTGCCACGACGACGGTCCATTTTCAAAATCTGGAACGGCTGCTTGAGACCCATCAGCGGGCCAGCGTCGCGTACTGGACGTACGTCAACCTGCGACCCTGGAAGGAACGCAACTGCGCCGCCCAGATCGACAGTGAAGCCGCCTTTGACACGACCGAAGATCGCGCCTTCGACGCGGGCGTCGCCAGCATATGCTTTTTCCAGACGGTCCCATGCTTCTTCGCGGCGCGCCATCTCGCGTGAGATTACAGCTTCGCCACGGGCGTTTTCAGCGGCGCGGAGGAAAACCTCAACTTCGTCGCCAACAGCGATTTCCGGGGCTTCGCCTGGGTTTGCGAATTCTTTAACGTCGACGCGGCCTTCCATTTTGTAGCCTACGTCGATGATGGCCTGACCCGCTTCGATAGCGATGATCTTGCCTTTGACAACCGAACCCTCTTGGGGGGTGTCCATTTCGAAACTTTCCTGAAGAAGGGCTTCGAAGTCTTCCATTGATACGTTTTGAGCCATGTGGTCTCAGTTTCCTTTACGAATGTTTTTGCGGGCCGTGCGGTTGTCTCCGCCGGTCTTGGGGTTAGCTATTGGACGGTGCCCCAAATACATGAAGGGCCGGAATTTCCGACCCTGCAACATGCCCTGCTCAGGCATCACGGTGCATCGACACGCGCGCATATATGCGGATTCTCTCGGACTGGCAAGGCTTTGAACCTTGTATACAAGGCCCATAACACCGCTAAAGGCGATTAATTCTGGCCAGATTCGACCACAAGTGCTAGAATCGCGGAAAACGACCCGAGGCAAGGCAGTCATAACATGGGTTTCAATATTGAAGACGTCAGCGGCAACAGTGCCAGCGGCGGCCCGAACAATTGGGTCTACGAGATTGACCTATGGGATCATGTCGATGAAGTCAGCGCCGATTTTGACGAAACGTTCCTCGGCTTTCCGGTCGGTGAAGCGCCCAGCGGCTACACGTATTCAGGGCTAAGCACCTCGGCCTATGGCAGTGTTGTCACCAATGGTACAACGGGCGAGTGGACCTTTTTCATGAACCGCGCGGCGGTTCTGGCCGATATGACCGATCAGACGATCACCTTTACGGTGACGGGCTGGGACGGTGGCACAAGTTCGACCGATTCCATCACCATCAACCTGCTGATTTGCATCTGCCGCGGCACATTGGTTGAAACACCTGACGGGGCAATCCCCGTTGAGGATTTGGCCATCGGCGACACTGTTCGCACCGCCGAGGGTAAGGATGTCGAGCTGCGGTGGATTGGCAGCCGTAAAGTGCATCCGTTTGAGCTTGAATGCGACCCTGACTTGCGACCGGTCAGAATTTCCGCCGGTGCTCTGGGGGAAAACATCCCCAACCGTGATCTTCTCGTTTCGCCGAACCACAAGATCCTTGTGCGCGACTGGCGCGCAGAGTTGCTGTTTAGCGCGGACGAGGTTTTGGTGCCTGCCAAGGCTTTGATTGACGATCATCGTATCCTTCGGGATCTGACGATTGACGAGACCGAGTATTTCCACCTTCTCTTTGAAAACCACGAAATCATTCTGACCGAGGGCGCCCCGACCGAAAGTTTCTACCCCGGTCCGGTCACGATGCGGATGCTGGCACCGGACGCCCTGCACAGTCTGCTTCGCCAGCTTCCCCACTTGTCCAAAGGTGTCAGCTACGGCGCTACAGCCCGACCCTGCTTGTCGCCGTGGGAGGGCAAGGTTCTGCGGCGCAAACTTTCTGAAGCCCGCGAGTGCGCGGCATGACGGCGACAAAGGACAGTCTCGGACGCGAGCTTCCTGCCAGTGAACGACCGTCCGAGGATCGCCTTCGCATTTACGGCGACGCCTTCTTTCTGGCTTTGCGCAGCCCACGCCATCTGGCAATGAGCGGCGCTGAATTGCGCACCTACCTTGAACCGCCGATTTTGATGGGCAATTTTCGCATCTTCCGCGCCAATAAGGTGCCGCGTGGATTGATTACCTGGGCGCATCTGGGGCCGGAGGCCGAACAAAAACTTTTGCGCGGCGAGCCTCTGCATCCCAGCGACTGGAGTTCAGGGCCAAACCGCTGGGTGATCGACATCCTCGCACCTTATGGCGGCATGATGCAGGGCATCGGGCGTTGGTTGATGGTGCCGGGCAACTTTTCGGACCGCGAGTTCTATTTTCGCCGCGTCGGCGCGAACAACACAACACGGCGCATTGTGCATGTGGACATGCAGGCAGAACGGAAATCGCGCATTTATACCGGCGACGAATATCTCGCCAAGATTTCAGCCTAGCGCGGCCTCAAAAACCGCTCTGAGACGGCCCTGCAAGGCGTGCCGATCTGGATTATCATAGGCCTTTAGCCGCATCATCCGCACCAAGACATCGTAGCCATAAAAGATCATGAGGGCGATGCTGGCCCGCTCACGTGCATCAGGTGCCCCGAGATGGCGCGCGATCGGCTGAATAATTTGCTTGTCCAAGGTCTCTTGCAGCAAAGGCCCCACGGTTTCACTGCTGGCGGATCTCAGCATGGCGATAATCGGATCAAATCCAATCTCGGGTGGCTTCGTCATCAACATATCCGTGAGCGCACCGGCGAGGCTTTCGGCGCCATCGAGCTGGTCTTGCGTCACCGACAAGGCCGGGATCACGGTTTCCTTGAAAAGCCCCTCTTTCGAGCCGAAATAGCGACTGATAAGGGCGATGTTCACCCCGGCCCGCTCCGCAATTTCGCGCGTGCCTGCCTGATCGAAACCCTTGTCGGTGAAGACCAGTTTAGCGGCCTCGAGGATCGCCGCGCGGGTTGTCTCGGCGTTACGTTTGCGGGGTTTTTCGATTTCACCACTCATTTTGTAATCACCTGTTGACTTTTCTGCGCCTGCAACTATGTAAACATTCGATTACAAATAAACAAGCACGAACAGGAGGCCCCGATGCCGACGCCAATACATGATACATCCAAACCCGTCCTCGTCACCGGAGCCACCGGCTTTCTTGCGGGATGGATCGTCAAAGACCTGCTGGACCTGGGCTACACGGTGCACGCCGCCGTGCGCGACCCGAACAATGCAGTAAAAACCGGCCACTTGCAGAAGCTCGCGGATGCATCGTCCGGCACCCTCAGACTGTTCAAAGCCGATTTGCTGAACGACGGCTCTTACGACGAAGCCATGCAGGGTTGCGGGGTCGTGTTTCACACGGCGTCACCCTTCACGTCCGACTTCAAAGACGCCCAGGCCCAGCTTGTCGATCCGGCTGTGAACGGCACACGCAACGTGCTGAACGCCGCCAACAAGACCGAAAGCGTCCGTCGCGTTGTGCTGACATCGTCCTGCGCCGCCATCTATGGCGATGCGATTGACACAACCAACGCGCCCAAAGGACATCTGACCGAGGATGTTTGGAACACCTCGTCGTCGCTGACGCACGTCCCCTATTCCTATTCGAAAACCCTCGCGGAAAAGGCAGCTTGGGATATGGCCGAAGCGCAATCGCGCTGGAAACTGGTTGTCATCAACCCTGCTCTGATAACCGGTCCCAGCCTCGGGGCCGCGCCAACATCCGAGGTTTTTGCCATCATCAAGCAGTTGACCGACGGCGCTGCGAAAAGCGGTGTTCCCCATCTTGAGCTTGGGGCGGTTGACGTGCGCGATGTATCAACTGCGCATCTGAATGCAGCATTTATTGAAGACGCCCATGGACGCAACATCGTCTTTAACGAGCAAATGACGTTTCTCGACATTGGCCAGGCGATCGCCGCAAAATGGCCGGACCTGCCGACGCCCAAGCGGGTCATGCCCAAGTGGTTGGTTTGGCTGGTCGGCCCGATGATAAACGCAGCTTTCTCGCGCAAATGGGTCAGCCGCAACGTCGGCCAAGCGTGGCGGGCGGATAATTCCAAGGCCGTGCGCGAGTTGGGTTTGACCTATATGCCGGTTGAGCAGTCTATTCAGGACATGGTCCAAAATATGATGGATCAGGGGCTCATCAAGACCTGATCGTAACTGGGGCGCGGTGAAATGCTGCGCCCGATTGCCTAGCAATAACGCTCGGGACCGACCCATTGATCTTCGCTATAGCGGTCGCCATGTGCCCAGCCGACCGGCAGGATGCTTTCAATTTGCGCAAGCTGGTCAGCGGTTAAGTCCAGGGACCACCCCTCGACCAGTTGCGCAAAATGCGCCGTCGAACGTGTGCCTGGGATCGCAATGATATGCTCGCCCTGCGCCAGCACCCAACCGATGGCAAGCGCCGCCGCCGAGACCCCAAGCTCCTCCGCATAAGCGCGAAACGGGTCCGTTGCGGCAATATTGGCGCTATAGTTAGGTTCATTAAACCGAGGATTGCCAGCGACCCAACCGCCGATCTCGGCAACGGTGTCGGACCTCAGCGGGGTATCGGTCAAAAACGAGCGGCCCACCGGTGAAAATGCCACCAGCGCCGTCCCGAGTTCAGCGCAGGTCTGCACCAAGCCCAGCTCGGGCGAGCGCACGGACAACGAATACTCCGATTGAACCGCATCAATATGACACTCGCGGGCAGCCCGGCGCAACGAAGCCGGAGCGATCTCGGAAAACCCGATCGCCTTGGTTTTCCCCGCATCAATCAACCGTTTCAGATTGCCGGCAACCTCTTCGATTGGCAGGTCTGCTTGACGGCGGTGGACATAGAACAGATCGACGCACTCGGTGCCCAACCGCGCAAGGCTTTTGTCCAACTCGGACTCGAGATGCGCAAACGTGTTGCGAAAACAGCGATTGCCGTCCTCATCCCGCGTGATGGCGGCTTTGGTCGCAATATGGAACCGGTCGCGCGATCCGGCGTTGGCCTTTAGATAGACCCCGATCTGATCTTCCGAACGGCCCATGCCGTAGACATTCGCCGTATCGATGTGGCTAACCCCCGCCTCGGCGGCTGCGGCGAGGATTTTTTGCGAGTTTTCATCCGTTGTCGGACCATAAAAGTTGGCGAAAGACATCGCTCCAACCCCCAGCGCCGAAATCTCAGGACCATTTTTACCGAGTTTTCTAAACTTCATTCTGTGCCTCGAATTTCGTTGATGGCCGCGATTGCCGCCATGATCGCCTCGTCAATTGCCAAGTCAGAGGTATCGACGATGATCGCATCATGCGCAGGTTTAAGCGGCGCGGTTGCCCGTTCGCTGTCACGACGGTCGCGTTCCTTGACGTCTGCCAAGACGGTTTCATAGTCCGTCACCTGGCCCTTTTCGCAAAGCTCCTTGAACCGCCGCTCGGCCCGAATTTCTGCGCGGGCTGTCACGAACAGCTTCGCCTCGGCGTCAGGGCAAATCACCGTACCAATGTCGCGCCCATCCAACACGGCCCCACCCTCGCGCCGGGCAAAAGCACGCTGAAAGTCAACAAGCGCCGCGCGTACATCGGGCAACACCGCCACCTTTGATGCCGCCTGCGCCACGGCGGCGGTCCGCAAATCCGGGTTCGCCAAATTCTCGGCTGTCAACGACTGCGCAGCGCTTAATGGGTCTTCTCCGTGCAAATGTCGTGCACCAACCGCGCGATAAAGCAAGCCGGTATCAAGATGCGCAAAGCCCAGCGCTTCGGCGACCGCCTTGGAAATGGTGCCCTTACCGGCAGCGGCGGGGCCGTCAATTGCTACTGTGAACGCCATCAGAGAATTAGTCTTTCCTGCTAAGGTCACGATAGGCCAGAGCGGCCAACATAAGGGCGCAGATGGCAACGAAAACGAACTTCCAAACGGTCATCGTCGACGCCATTTGCACTTGAGCAGCGCTGGGCAAAATGCCCGCGATCATCTTTGCCACAAGAAAATTTTCCAAGTAGTCAAGCACTAGGTAAATAAGCGGCAGCGCGATCGCCAGCCCGCGGACAACCTTGGTCAGCCCTTCGGACAAGACCCAACCCCAGCCCAGCATAGTGATGGTGAACAACAACGGAAAACTTGTGTCCAACCAACGCACCGGTCCCAGCAACATCTCGGTCGTCTCAATGTTGAGTGTTGCAAGATAGGCCAGCGCATCATCGTAAGAATAACCAAAGTACCGCAGATCAAAGGGCTTTAGCCCCTGCGTCGCCGGCATAATCTTAAACACACCCATTCCGATCAGCGCCGCATAGTTAAGCGCGGTCACCGTCGATATGAGTCGCAAGAAACGCATCAGGTATTCGTGCGAACCAACTGGGCTCCAAGGCCACCCATTAGGCCCTCGAAAATCGGGAAAGAGGTTGCAATCGGCCCGCCATCGTCAATGCTGACCGGTTTTTGCGTTGCCATGCCCATCACCATGAAACTCATCGCGATGCGGTGATCCAGAAAGCTCTCGCATGTGGCACCACCGGGCACGTTGCCGTGCCCGAGGCCCTTGACCGTCCACCAATCATCGCCCTCGTCAACCGCAACACCATTGGCGCGCAGCCCACGAGCCATCGCATCGATCCGGTCGCTTTCCTTGACGCGCAACTCTTTGACGCCAGCCATAAAAGTATCGCCTTGCGCGAATGACGCTACGACAGACAAGACAGGATATTCATCGATCATGCTGGCCGCCCGCTCAGGCGGCACCGCGATCCCCTTTAGGTCGGGCGAGAACTTCGCGCGCAAATCGGCCACAGGCTCGCCGCCTTCTTCGCGCATGTTTTCAAAGGTCAGATCAGCGCCCATATCTTGCAGCGTGTAATAGAGACCCGCACGTGTCGGGTTAAGGCCAATATTCGGCACCAAGACGTCAGACCCTGGCACTATTAGCGCTGCACATACAGGGAACGCCGCTGACGATGGATCGCGCGGCACAATGATCGTTTGCGGCTTCAGCTCGGGCTGCCCCTGTAGGGTAATCACGCGGCCTTCGTCCGTCACTTCGGTCAAAATTTCCGCCCCGAACCCTGCCAACATCCGCTCCGTGTGATCGCGCGTTGCTTCTTTCTCGATCACCACCGTCTCGCCCGGCGCATTCAGCCCCGCCAACAGCACAGCCGATTTTACCTGCGCCGAAGGGACCGGCACTACATAACGCACAGGCAGCGGGTCCGCCGCACCGACCAAAGTCATCGGCAATCGCCCGCCCGAGCGCCCAACGGCTTGCGTTCCAAACAGCGCCAAAGGATCGGTCACCCGCGCCATCGGACGCGCGTTCAACGAGGCATCGCCAGTGAAGGTCACTGAAATATCCGTGGTCGCCATCGTACCCATAATCAGGCGCACACCCGTGCCCGAGTTGCCGCAATCAATCACCTGATCCGGCTCGGCAAATCCACCGACACCGACACCATGAACCGACCATTCGCCGCCACCGTGATTGATAACCTCAGCCCCAAAGGCTTGCATCGCCTTGCCAGTATCAAGGACATCCTCGCCCTCGAGCAGGCCGGTTATATGGGTCTCGCCAACAGCCATCGCCCCCAAAATCAACGACCGGTGCGAAATCGACTTGTCACCCGGCACATTGGCCTCGCCCTTCAGCGGGCCACAGGGGCGGGAAGTCATTGGAGTTGGGGTGCCGTGGCCTGACATTGTCTGTCCCTCAAAAAAATCGTCTCCGTGTGATAGCGCAACCAAAAGAAAGGGTCCATCACCCGACTTTACCTTTGTTCAAATACTCAAATCTCTTACCCGTCCAAACGCCGGAACGTCAGATAATGTGGCACCCGACCTTCGCGAAAGGCCTTCTGCTCATAGCGGGTTGAAATCCAATCGCCCCAGGGGTTGCGCCAATCGTTCGGGCCTTCTGCCAACCACTCGAATCCGGCTTTCGGAACTTGCTCAAGCGTCTGACGTACATAATCGGGGATGTCCGTAGCCACGCGAAAAATCGCTCCGGGTTTAAGAACCCGCGCCAATGGCTCCAAATGCTCTTGGGTCACGAACCGCCGACGGTGATGGCGTTTTTTCGGCCAAGGGTCAGGATAGAGCAAAAACGCCCTTGAAATCGACGCCTCGGGCAGCACATCAAACATATGCCGCGCGTCGCCCGGGTGGACGCGTATATTTTTGACGCCAGCAGCACGTATCTTGCCAAGCAGCATCGCGACGCCGTTCATATAGGGCTCGCAGCCGATGATCCCGACGTCCGGATTGAGAACGGCCTGATGCACCATATGCTCGCCGCCGCCAAAGCCGATTTCCAGCCAGATATCCTTGCCGCCGAACATGCCTTTCAGATCCAGCGGCTGCCGCTCGGGATTTTCCTCCCACGACACCTTGCCGGGCGAGAGATTGGCCAGATCACTCTCAAGAAATTCTTCCTGAGATTTCTTCAGGCCCTTGCCTTTGAACCGACCATAAAAATTACGCCACGGGGCGCCGGAGGGGTGCTTGGTATCTGTCATGAGGGCCTAGTAATTCCTCAGCCCAAAAGGTGCAATCCAAACAGCAAAGGCCCGGACTATGTCCGGGCCTTTGGAAAACCGGTGATGCACGTCAGTGCATCCTATTCAGATCAAACCGCCGACTTGAGCGCCTCGGTCAAATCTGTGCGCTCCCAGCTAAAGCCGCCATCGGCCTCGGGCTCACGACCAAAGTGGCCATAGGCTGCCGTGCGTGAATAGATCGGCTTGTTGAGACCAAGCTGCGTGCGAATTCCGCGCGGGGTCAGGCTCATGATCTGCGGAATGGCCGCCTCGATGGCCGCTTCATCCACTTGCCCCGCGCCATGGGTATCGACAAAGATCGACTGAGGCTCGGCGATGCCGATCGCGTAGCTCAGTTGCAAGGTGCAGCGATCCGCCAAACCCGCCGCCACGATGTTCTTCGCCAAGTAGCGGGCAGCGTAAGCCGCCGAGCGGTCCACCTTGGTCGGATCTTTCCCCGAGAACGCCCCGCCCCCATGAGGGGCTGCGCCGCCGTAGGTATCGACGATGATCTTTCGACCGGTCAGGCCTGCGTCGCCGTCAGGGCCGCCAATGACGAACTTGCCGGTTGGGTTGACGTGCCAGACTGTGTCGTTGGTCAGCCAGCCTTCGGGCAGAACTTCTTCGATATAAGGTGCTACAACCGCGCGGACATCTTCGCTCGTCATGCTCGCATCCAGGTGCTGCGTTGACAAAACAACCGAGGTCACATCAACCGGCTTGCCATCCACATAGCGCACGGACAACTGAGACTTCGCATCAGGGCCTAGCGTCGGTTCCGCACCGGATTTACGCACCTCGGCCAAGCGTCGCAGGATCGCGTGGGCATATTGGATCGGTGCCGGCATAAGCGCTTCGGTTTCGTTGGTCGCATAGCCGAACATGATCCCCTGATCGCCGGCACCTTCGTCCTTGTTGGCAGCGGCATCCACACCTTGCGCGATATGCGCAGATTGTTCGTGCAGCAGGTTGGTCACTTCAAGCGTGCGCCAGTGAAACTTGTCCTGCTCATAGCCAATGTCTTTGACGCAATCGCGCACGATGCTGCTGGCGTGATCTTTCATTTCTGTCAGCAGGTTCTTGTCAGACAGCCCGACCTCACCGCCGATGACAACGCGATTTGTTGTGGCGTAGGTCTCGCAAGCCACGCGCGCTTCGGGTTGTTCTGCAAGGAACGCGTCCAGAACCGCGTCAGAAATCCGATCGCACACTTTGTCGGGATGGCCCTCGGATACGGATTCCGAGGTGAATACATAAGTCGGTCGTGTCATGAGAATTGCTCCATTAGGTTCTCGCCCCACGCCAGGAAGCCGTTGTGGGGGTTAACTTTCACTAAGTCTGACGGGCAGAACCGTCAATGGTTTTCCGTTGGGCACGCAACGTCGCCACAAGGCCCAAGAAAAGAATTATCGCACCGAACGGCAGATCGCCGGTCTTGGCGTAAAGCGTTTGTGGCATTTCCTTGGGCAATCGGGTGTCAAGAAACCCCGCCTGCCCCAGCGGGATCGAGGCCTTGATCGCCCCCTTGGCGTCAATCACCGCCGACACGCCGGTGTTGGCAACGCGGATCATTGGAATGCCGGTTTCTATCGCCCGCATGCGCGCCTGAGCGAGATGCTGATAGGGGCCGGAAAACTCGCCGAACCAAGCGTCGTTGGTGATCTGCAACAACAGCCTTGGACGGGTGATCGTGCGCATATTTTGTGGAAAAATGGCCTCGTAGCAGATCAACGGCAACACCGGGCCGATCCCGTCAAGCGCAAGAAGCTGAGGCCCCGTGCCCCGGGCAAACCCAGCGCCGTCTTGCGCCGCCAGCCCCCGAATGCCGATGCGCGCCGCCCATTCACCCAGCGGGACGTATTCGCCGAATGGGACAAGGTGATACTTGTCATAGACTTGTGAAACACCGCCTGCGCGATCCAGCGTGACGAGAGAGTTGTAGGTTTTTCCCCCGTCGAGGCGCAGCACGCCAGTGACGATTTGCGCCTCGCCCGCAACCGTGGCCATTTCGCGAAACAACGCGTCCGCATAAGGGATCGGGACGGCGATCGCGGTTTCCGGCCACACCACGAAATCGGGGTTTCCGGCCTCGGCGGTAAACCCAAGCTGACGCTCGAAAAACCCTTCAATCTTTTCGCGATCCCATTTTTCGTCCTGCGGCACATTGGGTTGCACAAGCCGCACAATCGGGCCGTCCTGCGGCATTTCAAGTCCGGGGGCCGGAACGAAACTGATCCCAAGCGGGGCGATCAAAACCCAAAGCCGCGCCCATGGGCGGTCGGCATCCAGCCAGATGACCAGAGCACCGGCGGTAAGAAACAACACGAAATTAAGGCCATGCGGGCCGATCCAGGCCGCCGATTGCGCGATAATCGAATTCACCCAAGCATAAGAAGGCATGGCCCAGGGAAACCCGGTGAAGACATAAGCGCGCGCCAATTCGGCCAGCGCCATCATTGAGGCCCAAAGGATAACCCCTTTGCCGAAGCGATGCGTCACCCAAGCGGCCAGCGCCCAAAACAGCGCCAATCCCGCCGCCATGAACAGCAGGGCAAAGGGCGCCATCCAGCCGGTCGCCGCCACATCAACAAGAAAAGGTTCGACGATCCAATTGAGCGCCGTCGCAAAATACCCGACACCAACAAGCCATCCAACGCGCAGAGCCGCTTTGGAATTCTGGGCAAGTCGTACAAGGGCATAGGCCCCCATCAAACCCAACAGGGTTGTGAACCCCCAGTTCAGAGGCGCCTGCCCCGTCGCCGCCAAAGCACCAAAGCCCAAAGGCACAAGGATGCGCCTAAAGCGCCCCTCATGTGCGAAGGTCGGCGTTGTCCAGCGCACGGTCGATCAGGATCCTGTCTGGGGAAGGATGACGCGCAGCCGCTTGATCCGGCGCGGGTCGGCGTCCAGAATTTCAAACTCGGCGCCGCAGGGATGTTTGACGACTTCTCCGCGGACCGGCACACGCCCGGACAGCATAAAGACCAACCCGCCGAGCGAGTCGATTTCTTCGGGGTCGATGTCTTCATGCTCGGTGAAATCTACACCGACCTCGTTCTGGAATTCGTCCAGCGGTGCGCGGGCCACAGCAATATACTGACCGGGCTTTTCGCGCGCCCAGAACTTGCCTTCGTCCACGTCGTGTTCATCTTCGATCTCGCCAATGACCTGTTCGATCAAATCCTCAATCGTCAAAAGCCCGTCAACACCGCCGTATTCATCGATGACCAACGCCATATGCCGGCGTTCGGTTTGCATGCGGGCCAATAGAACTCCGATGGACATCGAAGGCGGTACAAACAACAAAGGTCGGAGCAAAGCTCCGAGATCAAATTCCTGCTTTGAATCCGTAAAGGCGTGACGAAGCGCGAAATCTTTCAAGTGCACCAGGCCAATGGGTTGATCCAGCGTCTCGCGATAGACCGGAAGCCGTGTCAGGCCGCTGTCGCGGAACACCTGCACCAGTTCGTCTTTTTCGATATCTTCGGGCACCGACACGATCTCGATCTTGGGAATCGCCACGTCCTCGACGCTCAGGCGACGCAGATTTATCATGCCCCGCGTCGAATGGTCCGTCGCAAGCGTGACGGTTGGTGCCGTTTCGGGTTGTGAAGAAATATCTCTGCCGAAAACCGACCCGATCAGCCCAAAGAAGCCGCCGCGTTTTGTTTCGCTATTTTGTCTCCATTGCGCGCTGTGCGCTGCGCTAGAAGACCCGTCGATCGTGTCGCCCATTAATCCTGTCCGTGAGAGGCATCCGGTGCCCCTGTTTCCTTATATGGGTCACCTATACCCATTTTGCCAAGTACATCGATCTCAATTCGTTCCATAAGCGTGGCATCCGCGTCACGAATATGGTCATAGCCCAGTAGATGAAGCAGCCCGTGCACGACAAGATGAGTCACGTGATCTTGAATGGACTTGGCGGCTTCTTGCGCTTCGCGCAGGCAGGTATCGTAGGAAATGGCGATATCACCCAATTCTTCGTCATAGGGCAACTCGGGCGGACGTGGCGGCTGACCTGCGATATTCGCGCCGCGCTCGGCTGAGGGCCAGCTGAGCACATTGGTCGCGGTCGGCTTTTCGCGAAAATCGGCATTCAACTCGGATATGCGGCGATCATCGCAGCCCAGCAGCGCGATCTCAAACGCTTCTGGGTCATATCCGAGATGGCGCAAAACCGCGACCGAGGCGGCCTCGGCCAGAGCGTCCAAGCCTGCATCCGTCCAACGGTCGTCTTCAACAAGCGTGTCGATGGCCATCAGGTCAGCACGCGGGGGTTTTCCACCCCCGCACCCCCGGAAGGTATTTCGGGCAAGATAAAGTCATGACGAAGTGTCGCCGTCATAGGCGTCGATTATTGCCGCGACCAAGGGGTGGCGCACCACGTCTTTGGACGTGAAGTAGTTGAAGCTGATTTTCGGGATTGAGGACAAAAGCCGCTCGGCCTCATGCAGGCCAGACGTGACACCGCGAGGCAAATCCACTTGTGAGCGGTCACCCGTGATGACCATGCGCGACCCTTCGCCCAAGCGGGTCAGGAACATTTTCATCTGCATCGACGTCGCGTTTTGGGCCTCGTCGAGAACCACAAAGGCGTTTGACAATGTGCGCCCGCGCATAAAGGCGAGTGGGGCGATTTCGATGCGTTTTTCCTCGATCAGCTTGGCAACCTGCTTGCTGGGCAGAAAATCATTGAGCGCGTCGTAAAGCGGCTGCATGAAGGGATCGACTTTGTCCTTCATGTCGCCTGGCAAGTAGCCGAGTTTTTCGCCCGCTTCGACGGCGGGCCGCGAAAGGATTATCCTGTCAACCTCGCCGTTGATAAATTTGTTCACACCGACAGCGACCGCCAGATAGGTTTTGCCGGTGCCTGCCGGGCCGATGCCAAAAGCCATCTCGTTGATGAACAGGGACTTTACATAGGCCTTTTGGGCATCCGTGCGCGGTTCAACAAGTTTCTTTCGGGTCTTGATTTCGACCAAGCCGCCGCTGAACATCTCGAGCTGGTCCGTTTCACGGCCCCCGACGTCATCGCCCCCCATGCGGATTTCGCGATCGATGTCGGCCATTTCGACATGCTTGCCTGCTTCGAGCCGCGTATAGAGGTTGGTCAGAACGTCCACGGTTTCAAGCCGCTGAGGCTCTTCTCCGAAGACGGCAAGTTGATTTCCGCGTCGAATGATTTGAACGGTGAACTGTCTTTCCAGCTCGGCCAGGTTCTTGTCGAATTCACCGCAAAGCTCGATCAACAAGCGATTGTCAGGAAATTCTAAAAGGGATTCGCCTGCCTGAGCAGAAAGGGTTTGCGGTTCCAATGTGGTGACGCTCAATCAAAGCTCCTAAAACTGAGTCTACACCCTCATGCTGCCAATATGTTGGCCCCGGTGCAAGCGCGCATACAACATTTTCGCCCTAAAGATAGAAATCGGGCCGCCCCAAATGCGGGACGGCCCTGAATAAATCGCTTCGAAACCGGATTACTGGCTGTCGCCGATAATCGCTGTCGCGCCACCTTTAAAGTCGCCGACGGTCTCGGTCGGTTGGGCAATGCCCGAGCACACCGGACGCCCGTCAGGAGCGAGGCGCGCGGACAGATAGCCTTCGACGCCATCATCGATGATCCAATGATCGCAGCCGTTCGGGTCAACCCAAATACCGGCCCGCATGCTTGTCAGATCACTGCTATCCACGCCGAAATCGACGGTTTTATCGGAACGCGAGCGGAAAATATTTGCCACACCGACGTAAATTTCTTCGTTGTAGGCGTAATATTCTTCGGCGCGACGGCCGCCTGCCACGCCACAGGACACAAGGAACATCAGCGCAGTCGCGCCAAGGGCAAGTTTTGTATATCTCATCTTCGCCCCCATCAGTTCACACACAGGATTTCGACGCGACGGTTTTGCGCCATGCCCACGATCGTCGAGTTCGTGGCAATCGGCTGTCTTTCGCCCATCCCGCGCACTTCGACTATCCTCGCGCCAACGCTACGCCCTATCGCGGCCACGGCGTTTGCGCGGTTTTGGGACAACGTTATATTATAGGCATCACTGGCACGACTGTCCGTATGCCCGACGATAATGAACCCCTGATTAGGGTTCGCGCGGAAAAAATCGGCCAGTTTCGAGCGCCCGGCTGAGGAAATGTAGTACTTGTCGGTGGCGAAATATTGGTCGCCCACACGGCCACACATCTGCGGTTCGGGCTGAACAAGGGGGCTACCGGTGCGATTGCAAACCGGCCGACCCTCTCGGTCAACATTCGGGGTCATGAAACCTTCGGCACCATCGTCAAGCACCCAGTGTTCACATCCGTCTGGATCGACCCAGATCGTCGGAACATAGTTTTCGCGCCGCGAATTATCTGCAACCTGAGCGGCCACACTTCCGACGCCCACTAAAAGAGCAGCCAAGGAAAGCGCCGCAATGCGGACAAATTTTGCAGCTTTTGAACTCGAAAAACTCACTGCCGTTACCCCGTACTTGAGATCACCAGATGGCGACACTCGACATCACCAAACATATGACAAGACTTTTATATTATTAGGGAAACATGGTTAAAATTGAAAGCGCTTTCCACTACATATTGTGTCGGTTGCAAGCACAATGGACGATGATGTAGTCAGACTATATTCAGTTCAGAGACAATGGCAAAAGTTTGTCGAAAAAATGTTGGCCCTGTGTAGCGTCAGACCAGCGTTCCAGCAAGCGAATTGCGGCGACTCTCGACAATGCGAATCTCTTTTATGTCCCCCGATTCGACGCCATCAGCGGTGACGTGAACCGCGTGCAGGTGCTCGGACTTGCCGACCATCTGGCCAGGCTCTCGGCCGGACTTTTCGAACAGCACTTTGACTGTGCGTCCTACCATGGAATCTTGAAAGTCTTTTTGCTGGGTCGCGATCAGGGCTTGAAGACGGTACAAACGCTCGGTCGCGTCCACGTCGTCAACGAGGGCACGCTCGGCGGCAGGGGTGCCGGGGCGGGTCGAATACTTGAACGAATAGGCCTGGCCGTATTTGACCTCTTGGATCAACGCCATCGTATCGTTGAAATCCTGTTCGGTTTCCTCGGGGAAGCCGACGATGAAATCGCCGCTTATCAGAATGTCGGGACGCGCGTCGCGGAACCGCTCGATCAGACGGAGATAACTTTCAGCTGTGTGACTACGGTTCATGCGTTTCAAAATCTTGTCGCTGCCAGATTGCACGGGCAGGTGAAGGTACGGCATCAGCTTGTCGCATTCGCCGTGCGCGGCGATCAAGTCATCGGTCATGTCATTGGGGTGCGACGTGGTAAAGCGAATGCGCTCAAGCCCATCCACGTCATTCAACGCCCAGATCAATTGCGCCAGCGACCAAGCGCCAGTGTCGCCCTCACCGTGATACGCGTTTACGTTCTGGCCAAGCAGCGTGATCTCGCGCACGCCGCGTTCCACGAGATCGCGGGCCTCGGCCAGAACTTGCGCGACGGGGCGCGAGACTTCGGCACCACGCGTATAAGGCACCACGCAAAAGGCGCAGAACTTGTCACAGCCCTCTTGCACCGTCAGGAACGCAGCCGGACCACGCTTGGCCTTGGGGCGCGATTTCAGCTTTGCGAACTTGTCTTCCTCGGGGAAGTCCGTGTCGAGAGCGCGATGCCCTTTGCGGGTTTTCGCCTCCATCTCGGGTAGGCGATGATAGCTTTGCGGCCCGACCACCAGATCGACAAGCGGCTGACGGCGAATAATCTCGCGACCTTCGGCCTGCGCGACACAGCCCGCCACACCGATTTTAAGGTCGGGATTCTCGGCCTTCAAATGCTTGAAACGTCCGAGTTCAGAATAAACTTTCTCGGCGGCCTTCTCGCGAATGTGACAGGTGTTCAGCAGAATCATGTCCGCCTCGTCCGGCGTTTCGACCTGATCGTAGCCCTGACCGCCCAACGACTCGACCATGCGTTCCGAGTCATAGACGTTCATCTGACATCCATAAGTCTTGATATAGAGCTTTTTCTTGTCGGCCATCACGGAAATCCTGTCACGCTGTCGATTGAGGCTTCTATCCGCACTCGCGCCCGCTTGCAATGACACCCGAAATGGCCAATTTTGGCAGAAACGCCAGCAAGGGCAAATCGAGCAAAGATGCGATTCAGCAATTTAGCAGATCTGAAGAAAAACGGAGCGGCGGCCTTGTCCAAGGGGCCGATCGCCCTAATCATTGTCGAGGACAAGGTCGAGGTCGATACAACGATCCGCCACCACATCAACGCGGGTTTCAAATCAGTCATCGCTTTTGTACCGGCGACCTTCAAGCTGCCGGACGACGTCGAAGCCGGCTGTCACCGCGTCGATTTTGACGCCAAGCTGACCAGCCTGCCCCTGGCCGAGATCGTGAATGAGCTTATTCCCCTGACCCACGGCCAGTGGATGTATTATTGCTACAACGCCGAGTTCCTGTTTCACCCCTTCAGCGAAACCCGCAACATCACCGAAATGCTGACCTTTCACGCCGAGGAACGCCGCGAGGCGATGCTGACCTATGTGATCGACGTCTACGCGGGCGATCTGCAAAAGGATCGCAACGGCGTGAATCTCGACGATGCCTATCTTGACCGCACCGGCTATTTCGCGCTTGCCCGCTCTGATCTGGAAAACCACAGCCACCCCAAGGAACGGCAGTTGGATTTCTACGGCGGTCTGCATTGGCGGTTCGAAGAACATATCCCCGTCGCGCGTCGCAAAATCGACCGCGTGTCACTGTTCCTCTCAAAACCTGGCCTTGAAATGCGTCCGGGCTATGAATTCAACGATGAGGAATACAACACCTACGCCTGCCCGTGGCACAACAACCTCAGCTCGGCCATCATATCGTTTCGCGCCGCCAAGGCCCTGAAACGCAATCCGGGGTCGAGTTTCGACATCCATACGTTCAAATGGCACAACTCGGTCAAATTCGATTGGCACTCACGTCAGTTGATGGACCTCGGCCTGATGGAACCGGGGCAGTGGTTTTAGGGGGCCTCGCCGCTTTGTCCTTTACCGCTGCAAAGCTGCCCGCCTAGTCTGAACCAAAGAATTTCTTTGGGGGGACTCCACATGACATTGAGTGTAATTGCAGGATACGCCGACATTATCGCGGCGTTTGGTGTGATTTTGTCGCTTGCATTTCTTGCTTATGAATTGCGCATGACGCGCAAACAATCCGATCTCGCCAATTGGCGCGATCTTCTCCAATCCTTGATAGACTACAAAGGGATCACGAATGATCTCGCGTTTTCCGAGTTCATCGACCGCGCGAACCAAGACTATTCTGCGCTCACATCGGCGGAAAAGCGCAGCTATGGGCTTTATCTTGAACAGGGTGTCCACATCTTTGGCAACTTCATGAAGCACAATGACACCGTGCCGCAAAAACTGTTGGGGTTGGAAAAGGCCGTCGACAACCTGATGCTCGATTTGCTCAGCACCAAGGGCGCGCGCGAATGGTGGGTTGAAAGCAAACCCAAGGGGCGCTTCATGCCGCAAACCTATGTGTTCGTGGATCGTGTGTTGGCCAAGATTGATAAGGGGGCGGTGCGGACAGACTAATCCCCAACGCGCACCAGTACGGCACCCGACCTCGCGTTGGTCTCAACCGCTTCATGCGCTTTGGCGACGTCGGCCATGTTAAACGCAGGGTCGATCCGTGGCGCCAGCGCACCGCTGCCAAGCAGCGTCGTCAGGTTGCCAATGGCCGTTTGGCGTTGGGTATCCGTCAGCAGGTAGATCAGCGACATCTCGACCGTGATTGCTTTGAACATCAGCCCCATGAACGGGATCTCGGGGGTCGGTGCAAGCGCCGACCCATAAGCCGTGATCCGGCTGTTGGGGGCCATGACCTCGGCCAGCATGGCGATATTGACGCCGAACTCAAGCTCGACCGCGTGGTCGATAAGCCGACCGTCATTGGCGGCCACGATCTTCGCGGCCAGATCGGGATCGCGGTAATCGAGCACCGCGTCCGCACCGCAGTCTTGCACAACTAAGGCCTTGGCCGGTGACGCCGTCGCAATAACCCGCGCGCCCGAGGCCTTGGCGATTTGCACAGCGATATGCCCGACCATACCTGCGCCACCGCTGACAAGCACCGTCTTGCCCGCAACCGGCCCTGCGCCGAGGACAGTGTGCACAGCCGTCAGCGCCGGTATCCCAAGAACCGCGCCAACCTCGTCCGAGACATTGTCGGGCAAATCCACAGCCTGCTCTGCGGGCAGCGTAATGAATTCAGCGCAGGTCCCAAAGGCCCGTTGCCACTGGCCATTCCAAATCCAAACCCTCTTGCCAATCCGCGACGGATCAACTCCGTCGCCGACGGCTTCGATCACTCCAGCCCCGTCCGAATGCGGGATAATCAGTGGAAACGCAGGTTCGGTCACCCCGGGGCGACTGCCCGAGCGGGCTTTGACGTCCGACGGGTTCACTCCGGAAAATGTGAGACGCACCAGAACCTCGCCCGCTGCGGGGTCGGGCGTGGGAATATCGTGCAGGCAAAGAACGTCCGAGGCAGGCCCGAACGCCGAGTAACCAATCGCTTTCATCGGTAAAGTCCTAAGTCTTGGATTTGCGCAAGCGCATCACAACGTTGACAGCCGTCAGCTCGGCACCCGCGGGCAGGTCCGGTAGCCGCGTAATCTCAAGCTGATCCTGCGGCGCATCTGTCAGCACCGCGCCGTCTTCCCAATAGAAGTGGGGGTGATCGCTGGTGTTGGTGTCAAAGTAGCTACGCGCGCCATCCACCGTGACCTCTTGCATCAGGCCCGCATCACAAAACGCCTTGAGCGTATTGTAAACCGTCGCCAGTGAGACCTGCTCGCCCTGCGATTTGACGGACGCAAACAGGCTTTCAGCCGTGACGTGCCGATCTTGGCCATCGCCCACAAGCAATGACGCCAGCGCAACCCGCTGCCGCGTTGGGCGCAGTCCACCGGCGGTTAGCCATTTGGTGCCAATTGCATGTGCCTGAGGAGTCATCTGGTCCAACACTGTTTATCAAGGCCGAATATACGCCGTGTTGCGCAACATTATCAAATGAAATTCTAACAGGCCTCGTTTCCGACGCGTCAAGGGGTGCTCTTGCCAGTCAATCTGAGGGAATGCTACACGAAGACAACGCTAACCATCATATATAAAGGAGCGCGCCTGCATGGCCGACTTTCCCACCAGCTTCGACAAGGAAGACCTTCTGAAATGCGCACGCGGCGAACTCTTTGGCCCCGGCAATGCGCAGCTTCCTGCGCCTCCGATGCTTATGATGGACCGGATCACCGATGTTTCCGGCGACGGAGGCGCGCATGGCAAGGGCCATATCACCGCCGAATTCGACATCACGCCTGACCTTTGGTTTTTCGATTGCCACTTCCCCGGCAACCCGATCATGCCTGGCTGTCTGGGGCTGGATGGCCTCTGGCAATTGACCGGCTTCAACCTCGGCTGGCGCGGCTGGCAAGGGCGCGGCTATGCGCTCGGTGTGGGCGAAGTCAAACTGACAGGTATGGTGCGCCCCGACCGCAAGATGCTGACCTATAAGATCGACTTTACCAAGGCGATCCAAACCCGCCGCCTGACCATGGG
>JBELFK010000039.1:0-19821 GCA_042092935.1 Paracoccaceae bacterium
CGCCCCGACGTTGGGGTGGCACCGGCGATCGTCTACGCCGCGCATATTTGCGGCGCGGATAAGATCCTTGCTATGGGCGGTGTTCAAGGCGTTGCGGCCATGACCTTTGGGTTGTTTGGCTTGCCCAAGGCGAACATCCTCGTCGGTCCCGGAAACCAATTTGTGGCCGAGGCCAAGCGTATCCTTTTTGGGCGCGTTGGTATCGATATGATCGCTGGCCCTACCGACAGTTTGATCCTTGCGGACAAATACGCTGATGCGCATATCGTCGCGACGGATCTGGTTTCACAAGCCGAGCACGGATATAACTCGCCGGTTTGGTTGGTCACGGATGATCGCGTCCTTGCCGAGAACGTCATGAATTTGGTGCCCGATCTGATCGCCGATCTGCCAGAAGTGAACCGCGAAAACGCGTTTGCCGCGTGGCGGGACTACGCCGAGGTTATCATTTGCGCGGATCGCGAAGACATGGCCGCATGTTCCGATGAATATGCGCCCGAGCATTTGACCGTACAGGCGTCGGATCTGGATTGGTGGCTGAACCGGCTCACATGTTATGGATCCCTGTTTCTGGGCGAAGAAACGACCGTTTCATACGGAGACAAGGCAACCGGCACCAACCACGTGTTGCCCACATCCGGAGCGGCCAGTTACACAGGCGGTTTGTCGGTCCACAAGTACATGAAAATCGTTACGTGGCAGCGCACAACCCGTGATGCCTCAAAGGCGGTTGCCGAAGCGACGGCGCGCATTTCTCGCCTTGAGGGCATGGAGGGGCATGCGCGCGCTGCTGACGTGAGATTGGCTAAGTATTTCCCTGACGAAACCTTCGATTTGTCGGCAAATGGTTGATCCTAGGGGACTTTTTGATCTGACGGGACGGGTGGCCTGTGTGACCGGTGCCAGCTCTGGATTGGGCCGCCGAGCGGCGATTGCCTTGGCAGCTTCGGGCGCAAAGGTTGTCGGTGTTGCGAGACGCGCGGCTGAATTGGACAGTCTATGTGCGGAAATTGGCCCGTCGGCGGCTAAAGTCTGCGCTGACATTTCTGATCGCGCGTCGCTTGAAACGATTGTCGCCGAGGTGTCCAAGCCTTTTGGCGCGCCTGACATTGTCGTTCACGCTGCCGGACTGAATACACGCCAAGTCGCCGATGAGGTCACGCCTGATGGATGGGATCAAACATTGGCGATCAACCTGTCCGCGCCATTTTTCCTAAGCCAGGCGCTTGTGCCCGCGATGAAGGACAAGGGCTGGGGGCGGATCGTGAATTTTGCCAGCCTGCAAACAACCCGCGCCTTTCCCGGCGGAATTGCCTATGGTGCGTCCAAGGCAGGGGTCGGGCAGTTGACACGCGCGATGGCCGAGGCTTGGTCGTCATACGGCATAACTGCCAACGCAATCGGACCGGGTTTCTTTCCGACGGAATTGACACAAGCTGTCTTTGACGATCCCGACCGCGCGGCTCGCAATGCCAGCCAGACCTGCGTTGGTCGCAACGGGACGCTAGAAGACATCGACGGCCCGTTGCTATTCTTGTGTTCCGACGCGTCGGCCTATGTGACGGGTCAAATCCTTATGGTCGATGGGGGGTTCACAGCGAAATGAAGGCACTTGTGTATGAAGGCGCTGAGAGCATCGCGTTCAAGGACGTCGCGGATGCCACTCCGCGCGCCGGTGAACAGCTCATCCGGGTTGAGGCGGTCGGCATCTGCGGATCGGATATGCACGCCTATCTCGGTCACGATGCGAGACGTCCCGCGCCGCTGATCCTGGGGCATGAGGCCGCGGGCGTGATTGTCGGTGGAGATGAGGATGGACGCCGCGTTACAGTTAATCCCTTGGTCACTTGCGGCGTTTGTCCCGCTTGCATCCAAGGCCGAGACAACCTTTGCCCGGATCGCCAGATTATCTCAATGCCCCCGCGAGAGGGGGCGTTTGCGCAATACATAACAATGCCATCGCAAAATTTGGTGACCGTCCCTGATGACGTTTCCTTTGACAAGGCGGCCTTGGCCGAACCCTTGGCCGTGAGTTGGCATGCCGCGCGACTTGCGCTTGAAGCGCTTCATGCCGGTCAAGCACCTCGGGCGCTCGTGCTCGGCGGTGGCGCGATCGGCTTGGCCGCAGCACTCGCGTTGTCGGCCATGGGGGTAGATGATGTCACAATCGTTGAACCAAATGACGAACGCCGCGCTTTTTTGCAGCACCGTTGCAGGCAAAACGCTGTGGCGTCAGCGACTGGTGCTTATAGCGTCGTCATCGATGCCGTTGGCTATGCGGCGACGCGAGAAACCGCCTCGGCGCTGGCCGAACCGGGTGGCGTGATTGCCCATGTCGGCTTGGGGGAAGATCTCGGTGGTCTCGATATTCGTCGCATGACGCTGCAAGAGATTACATTCATCGGCACATATACCTACACCGCCAAGGACTTTCGCGACACGGCGCAGGCCTTGTTCGAGGGTCGTCTCGGCGCTTTGGATTGGATCGACGTTCGCCCGCTTTCAAGCGGACCCGGTGCCTTTCAGGACCTGAGGGCGGGTCAAGTCGCAGCGCCGAAGATCGTCCTCAAGCCTTGGGCATCATCATGACGTTGTCCCGCATTTCAATTCTAAATTCATCGTGTCGCATATCGACGCCTCAAGAAAGGTAAGACCAGCATGAATATCGACAAGAAGATCGCGGATGATCTTGTCGCCAACGATATCTCGTTCGTCACAACAGTGCCCTGCAAACAACTTGCAGGCGTGATCGAAGAGATTGACCAACGCGACGACATTTTCCACATTCCATCCAACAAAGAAGACGAGGGCATGGGCCTGTGCGCAGGTGCTTTCATGGGCGGTAAACGCCCTGCAATCATCATGCAAAACACGGCCATTGGGGTGACAATCAACACCTTGGCGACGCTCACCCAGTATTACCGTATGCCGCTGCCGATGCTGATCTCATATCGCGGAGAGCTACGTGAGCCTGTCGCTTGTCAGGTTGAAATGGCTGTTCACACAAAAGCGCTTCTCGCGCAGTTGAACATCCCGACTTACCACTTCCACTGGCAGAAAGACGTCGAGGAATTGGACAATATCCTGAAGTACACCTTCATGTGCAACAAACCCGTGGCGATCCTGACGGATGCCAACTTTTGGGGAGGCTATGGCGACCAATGATCCGTTCTGAAATCCTGCGAGAAATCGCCCCGATCATTCGCGATCATCTGGTTGTCTGCAATATTGGCCTTCCTAGCCAGGAACTGCATATGATTGATGACCAGCCGACCAACTTTTACATGCTCGGAACCATGGGACTTTCGTCCTCAATCGGTTTTGGTCTTGCCCTTGCACAAGACAAGCCGGTGATCTCAATCGACGGCGACGGGTCAGTGCTGACGAATCTTGGCACTTTGCCGACAATCGCGAACAACGCGACAGGCAATTACACATTGCTCATCATCGACAACGGTTCTTATGGCTCGACCGGCGATCAACCGACTTATGCGGGGCGCAAAACCTCGCTTGCGGCGGTGGCGACGGCCTGTGGTTGCGACAATGTTGTTGAGGTTCAGGACAAGGATATTGGACCGGTCTTGCAGGCTGCGATCGACAGTGACGAGATGACGATCATTGTTTGCAAATGCGACAGTGGCAACATCAAGTTACCAGTTATCACTTTGGATCCGGTTGTAATTCGCCATCGCTTTATGGAAGCTGTCAAAGCCTGATGCGTGCATCGGCCATCCACAGTTTTGACGACGCGCGCCGTTTGGCCAAGCGTCGCCTACCGTGGATGGTGTTTGACTATATCGATGGCTCCGCTGGTGCTGAAACGGGGGCGACGCGCAATCGCGCCGCCCTTGACGCGATGGTCCTGAGGCCTCGGATTCTGCGTGACGTCAGCCAACGGTCGCTTGCGACGACCTTGTTCGGAAATGCTGCGAACCGCCCGTTTGGGATCGCCCCTATGGGGATGTGCAATTTGTCATCACCCGGGGCTGACCTGATGCTGGCGCGAATGGCCGCGCAATACAAAATCCCCCACGGCGTTTCGACGGTTGCGTCGACACCGATGGAGAAAATTATCACCGAGGCTGAGGGACACGCTTGGTTCCAGCTCTATTTCAGCGGTGATGGCGCGGGCACTTTCAAACTGATCGACCGTGCCAGGGCGGCAGGATACAAAACCCTGGTCGTAACGGTTGATGTGCCCGAAGTCGGGCGTCGCCCGCGCGAGTTGCGCCATGGCTTTAAAATGCCGTTCAAGATTGGCCCGAGCCAATTCATAGATTTCGCGCTTCACCCACGTTGGTCGATTTCATCTTTGCTGGCTGGCAAGCCACAAATGGCGAACTTCCAAATGGCTGGTTTTGATTTTGACCGCACAGAAAGCCGGGCGCGGGCCACTTGGGAGACGTTGGCAAGGATTCGAGACGCCTGGTCGGGCAATCTGGTTGTCAAAGGCGTTCTGGACGCTGAGGACGCGGTACTTCTAAAGGAAACCGGGGTAGATGCCATTCAGGTGTCCAGTCATGGTGCTAGGCAGCTTGAAAGCGCGCCCTCACCATTTTTAATGCTGCCTGCAATTCGCAACGCGCTTGGTCCAGACTTTCCGATCTTTTACGACAGCGGCTTGCGGTCGGGCGAGGATGCTTTGAAAGCTCTGCTTTCCGGGGCGGATTTTGTCTTTTTTGGAAGGCCGTTGCAATTTGCAATCGCCGCAGAGGGCGAACGCGGGCTGCGGCGCATGTGGGATGTGTTCAGTGATGAACTGAGCATCGCAATGGCGCAAACTGGCGTTTGTTCGATCGATGAGATCAACGCAATGCGTGTTCAAGACGGGTTCTCGGGCGCCTCAAGTTGAACATTTGTCCGCTGTGGCTATAACAGCCATTCTGCGTGGATTTGTCATTTGAGTCCGAATTTTTCGAATTCCTCTTTAAATTTTACGCGCGTCAACTAAGCTGAGGCAAAATACGAATATGTGGCGCTTGATCTGAGTTGGCCACATCAGGGGTTTGACAGGGAAGGTTCCGACCGTGAATGAACCAAAGATCAAAAACATGGAGGATTTTGCCTCGGTCAGCGGGATTTCCCGTCCGACGGTGTCCAAGTATTTCAACGACCCCGACAGCGTAAGAAAATCGACTCGCGAGCGTATAGAGACGGCGTTGAAGCAATATGACTATCGTCCCAATATCTACGCGATCAATCAAAACCGCAGGCAAACCAAAAACATTGGCCTCGTTGTGCCAAACCTGACCGACCCTTTCTTCGCGGGCATTGCGCGTACGATTGAGGGCTTGATCGTCGGCGCTGGGTTCAACCCTCTGTTGCTGAGTTCACACGGCGGACCGGAGCAGGAAATCGCGAATCTCGACAGTCTTCGGGCGATCAAGCCGGCTGGTGTTCTGCTGGCACCGTTGGGGCGTGCATCGAAAAACGATATGGTTGCCGAATTTGCAGCCGAGGTTCCGACGGTTCTTTTTGACGCCAATCTGGATGGCATCGGCGAAGCGTTTTTTGGGTCTGACAACAGCCAAAGCGTTGGATTGATTGTTGATTACCTGTGCAGGACGGGGGAGCCACCCGCGTTCTTTGAAATGAAAACACCGATCAACCCGAACGCTTACAAACGCCGCACGGCGTATGTTGAGGCCATGGAGCGTTTGGATCATACGCCTCATCTCGTCCAAATCGAGGGTGAGGGCTGGGATTTTGAGGCAATGGGTTTTCGGGAAGGCACACGTATTCTGTCGGATCGGTCTCTGCCCTCAAATACGGTTCTATGTTCCAATGACCGTCTTGCCATTGGTCTTTTGTCGGCGGCCTACGAATGCGGGCTACGAGTCGGCCTGGGCGCGGGAAGTGCGCTTCGGATCGCTGGGCACGACGATCATCCGTTCTCACGTTATACCTGTCCGTCGCTTACGACAGTTTCTCAAGACTACGAATCAATTGCCGCCCGCAGCGTTGAGACGATTCTGGGGCTAATTGATTCAGGAAAGCGCCAGGAAAATCGCGAAGTAACGTTGTTTGATGGCCGTCTTATCATGCGCGGCTCTGCCTAAGTTGTTGAATTTACTCTGGTATATTTAAAACTTAACGCGCGTAAAAAAAGAATTGACGTCGCGTATCGGTTTCCTCTAGTGTTGTGGGGCAACATCCAAACACAGGGAGGTACGGGATGTACTTGAAGAAAACATTATGCACAGCGAGTGCGGTGGCCATGTTGGCTGGCGGCGCTCAAGCGCAAGAGTCTTTGACGATCGCGATTGTGAACAACGGTCACATGATTAACATGCAGACTGTTGCAGAGGCTTATACAGCCGAAACTGGCGTTGAGCTGAAGTGGGTTGCCTTGGAAGAAGGCGTTCTGCGTGAGCAGGTTACTTCTGACACCGCAACCGGTGGCGGCCAGTACGACATCATCAACATCGGCATGCAGGAAGCTCCTATCTGGGGTGCTGCAGGTTGGATCGAGCCACTGAACTTTGGCGCTGACTACGACGTTGACGACATTCTGCCAGCCATGCGCGCAGGCCTTTCCGCGGACGGTCAGCTTTATGCAGCACCATTCTACGGTGAATCGTCGATGGTTATGTATCGTAAAGACTTGGCTGACGCTGCTGGCGTTACCATCAAGGACAACGACAGCTGGGCACGTGTCATGCAGGCCGCATCGGCAATGCACGATCCTGACAACGGCGTCTATGGTGCCTGTCTTCGTGGTAAGCCAGGTTGGGGCGACAACATGGCGTTCCTGACAACTGTTGTTAACTCGTTCGGTGGTGCATGGTTCGACGCTGATATGCGTCCAGCTCTGGACACTGCAATGTGGAACGAAGCCGTTAACTTCTACGTTGACCTGCTGGGCAACTACGGCCCTCCCGGTTCGGAAGGCAACTCGTTCAACGAAATCCTTGCTCTTTACAACGAAGGCAAGTGTGGCCTTTGGATCGACGCGACAATCGCAGCATCGTTCCTGACAGTTGACAACGTTGCATACGCTCAGTCGCCTAACGCTGGTAACCCAGTTGGTGCGAACTGGTTGTGGGCATGGGCCATGGCTGTACCAGCAGGTACAGAGAACGCTGACGCTGCAAAAGCATTCATCGAGTGGGCAACGTCGAAAGACTACGTTCAGGCTGTAGGCAACCACCCAGACTTCGGTTGGGGCGCGGTTCCAACTGGTCAGCGTGCGTCGACATATGCTCTTCCTGAATTCCAGGCAGCAGCAGGCTTTGCAGCAGCTGAAATGGCAGCGATTGACTCGGCAGCTCCAGCAGCAACTGACATCAAGCCTTACGTAGGTGTTCAGTTCGCAGCGATCCCAGAATTCCCAGAAGTCGGCTCTGCCGTCGCTCAGGAAATGGCCGCTGCACTCTCTGGCGCCAAGTCGGTTGAAGATGCTCTGGCAGCCGCTCAGGCAGCAGCAGTATCGATCATGGAAGAAGCTGGCTACTAATCGGTAGTTCAACTCCAAGAGGGCCCGGTTTATTCGGGCCCTCCCTTAAATACCCCGTCGCTTGATTTGCCCGAGCAATACCGCGACACTCCGCATCCTGAATACGCAACTTAACCGTCACGAGCATAACGAGATTATCGTTTTGCTGGGAGGATAGACTTATGTCTGACAGAAAGCTTCCTCGGCTCCTTCAAACGCCAGCTGTTTTGCTGCTTTTGGTATGGATGCTGGTCCCTCTTGGGATGACCCTTTACTTCTCATTCATCCGCTATGTGCTGAACAACACGCGTCGCCCGGAATGGACGACACCCAGCATCAGCAACTGGCGCGGATTTGGAAACTACGAGTTTGTTCTAAACTCAAAAGACTTCTTGCTGGCTATTCAAAACAGCCTTGTCATCGTCGGTAGTATCCTTTTCCTGACAATCATTCTTGGTGTTCTGATCGCCGTCTTGATTAACAAGGCCTTCCCGGGCCAAGGCATCGTTCGCGTTCTTTTGATTTCACCGTTCTTTGTTATGCCGGCCGTAAACGCGGTTCTGTGGATCAATATGATCCTCGATCCTGTGCTTGGTTTGCAGGGCATTGCAGTGGGTGGGATCAACGAAGTTATCGCTGGCCTGCGCAATATGCCGGTTCTCGGTGGGTTCTTTTCGCTATGGCCGGAATTTGAACCAGTCTCGTTCCGAGCGACTCAAACATCTGCGATTGCTGTCATCATGATGGTGACGTGGCAGTGGACGCCCTTCGCGGTTCTCATCCTGATGACCTCGCTTCAATCTGAAGATCAGCAGCAAAAAGAGGCCGCTATTCTTGATGGGGCAAGCACCTGGTCGCAGTTCCGCTTCCTGACGCTTCCACACCTGGGCCGTCCGATTGCAATCGTTGTGATGATCCAGGCGATCTTCCACCTCTCGCTTTATGCGGAGATCGAAATCGTTAGCCGAGGCAACGGAAACAAGAACTTGCCGTACCTCATTGGTGAATTTGCCAACAACAACATCGGTGCTGCAAGCGCCACCGGCATCTTCGCAGTAATCCTTGCCAACATCGTAGCGATCTTCTTGCTGCGTATGATTGGCAAAACCTTGATGGAATAGGAGGACTAGACCATGGCAATCGTTGCACAATCCTCGAAATTCGGCACTTACGGACGGCCATTACTGGCTTGGGGTGTTGGACTGCTCTTCTTCTTTCCAATCTTTTGGATGGTTCTGACGAGTTTCAAAACTGACGCCGACGCGGTGAAGCCAGAATTCCTGTTCTTCTTCACACCAACGCTCGAAAACTACGTGAACATGACCCAGAACTATGACTATTGGCGCTTCGCGACCAACTCGGTCATCACCTCGGTTTTTGCGACGGTTTTCTCACTCGCGGTTGGCATTCCCGCCGCATATGCGATGGCGTTCAATCCAAGCCGGGCAACCAAAGACGTTCTGATGTGGATGTTGTCGACCAAGATGCTGCCAGCCGCTGCTGTGCTTTATCCGATGACCTTCCTGACCAAGAGCATGGGACTGTTTGATACGCACTTCTTGATTATCATCGTTCTCAGCCTGATTAACCTACCAATCGTGGTTTGGATGCTGTTCACCTACTTCAAAGAGATCCCCAAGGACATCATTGAAGCCGGCAAAATGGACGGTGTTAACACCTGGGGTGAGATCAAAGAAATCCTCATTCCTCTGGCTTGGGGTGGCATTGCCTCAACCGCGCTTCTGACCTTCATCTTTTGCTGGAACGAAGCATATTGGACTGTTCGCCTTACAACGACAGAAGCAGCAACTCTTTCGAAACTGATCGAAGGAAACCGCGCCCCGGAAGGCTTGTTCTTTGGCCGTCTGTCGGCCGTATCGACCGCCGCAGTTGGACCAATCGTTGTCCTTGGGTGGTTCTGTCAGAAACAACTGGTCCAAGGCTTGACCTTCGGCGCTGTGAAATAAGGAAAGATCATGGGACGTATTGTACTTAAACAAGTAACCAAGAGTTTTGGTGACACACAGGTCATTCCACCTTTGGATCTGACCATCGAAGACGGAGAGTTCGCTGTATTTGTTGGCCCTTCTGGATGTGGTAAATCAACGCTTCTGCGTATGATCGCCGGTCTTGAGGATCTGACATCCGGCGAGATCGAGATCGACAATGAAATTGTCACCGAGGTACCTCCGTCCAAGCGCGGTCTGGCCATGGTGTTCCAATCCTATGCGCTTTATCCGCATATGACGGTGCGCAAGAACATTGGCTTTCCGCTTCGCATGGAGAAAATGCCTCAGGCGGAAATCGACAAACGTGTTGAGGCCGCCGCGACCTCATTGAACCTGCTCGACTATCTTGACCGAAAACCTGGTCAACTGTCGGGTGGTCAACGTCAAAGGGTTGCAATCGGGCGCGCCATTGTTCGTGATCCTTCAGCCTTCCTGTTCGACGAACCGCTGTCGAACCTTGACGCAGCCCTTCGCGTCGGAATGCGCCTTGAGATCTCGGAAATGCATGAGCGTATGCAAACGACGATGATCTACGTGACGCACGATCAGGTCGAAGCGATGACCATGGCCAACAAGATCGTTGTTCTACAGGCCGGTGTTATTGAGCAAGTCGGCTCGCCGCTTGAACTCTATCACAATCCACAGAACGTGTTTGTGGCTGGATTTATCGGGTCGCCAAAGATGAACATTTTCTCCGGACCCGAGGCCGAAAAACTCGGTGCTCATACTGTCGGCATCCGCCCTGAGCATACCGAAGTCAGCATGACGGAAGGCACCTGGGAAGGTCGCGTCGGTGTGGCCGAGCATCTCGGTTCGGATACGTTCATCCACGTGCACGATACCGGTCTTGCGGATATGGTGACCGTGCGCATTGCGGGGGATATTTCGGTCAAACACGGCGACAAGATTTTCCTGACGCCACAAGCCGAAAACATCCACAAGTTCGATCAGAACGGTCAACGAATCGGATGAAACGTCTCGATGGCAAATCCGCACTGATTACAGGAGCAGCCCGAGGCATCGGGCTGGCCTTTGCCAAGGCCTATGTGGCCGACGGAGCGCGGGTTGCCATTGCTGATATCGATTTTGAAGGTGCAAGACGTGCAGCGACTGAAATCGGGCCATCTGCCATTGCCGTCGAACTGGATGTCACAAATTCCGACAGCATAAATAGGGCCGTTGGCGAGACCGTGAATGCATTTGGTCAAATCGACATCCTGATAAACAATGCCGCGGTTTTTTCAGCGGCACCGATTGTTGAAATCACGCGCGCAGACTATGCGCGCGTTTTCGACATCAACGTCTCGGGCACACTTTTCACAATGCAGGCGGTCGCCAAGCATATGATCGAAAAGGGCGTTCGCGGAAAAATCATCAATATGGCCAGCCAAGCTGGTCGACGCGGCGAGGCGTTGGTCGCCGTTTATTGCGCCACCAAGGCGGCGGTCATTAGCATGACCCAATCTGCCGGACTGAACCTTATCGAGCATGGCATCAACGTGAACGCCATTGCGCCCGGCGTTGTCGATGGTGCGCATTGGGACGGCGTCGATGCATTTTTTGCGAAATACGAAGGCAAAGCCCCCGGACAAAAGAAAAAAGAAGTCGGCGAAGCCGTCCCGTTTGGGCGGATGGGAACCGGAGAAGATCTAACAGGGATGGCCGTTTTTCTTGCATCGCAAGAGGCCAATTACATTGTCGCCCAGACGTATAACGTCGACGGCGGAAACTGGATGAGCTGATGAAACAAGAAGAGAACCTAAAAACGTTAGCGAAACTAAGCAACGCAACATTGCAAGATTTACCGGATGGCGTACTGCGTCCTGACTACGATCGTACCGCTTTGACCGCAGGGATCGTTCACATAGGCGTTGGAAATTTCCATCGCGGACATCAGGCTTGGTACCTTCACAGATTGATGCAGCAGGGCCTTGCGCTTGACTGGGCCATCGTCGGCGCTGGCGTTCGGCAATATGATGCCGCCATGCGCGAAAGGCTTTTGGGGCAGGACTGCCTGACGACCCTTATCGAACTCGATCCGAAATCAAGCTCGGCCGAGGTTGTTGGATCGATGATCGACTACCTTCCGATTGACGACGACAATGCCTCGTTGATTGACCGCATGGCGCAACCTGACATTCGCATCGTCGCGATGACCGTGACCGAGGGTGGGTACTTTATTGATCCCGCAACCAAGGGCTTTGACGCCTCACATCCTGACATCGTTCATGACGGGGAAAACCCCGATACGCCACGCACAGCATTTGGCGCGATGGTTGCGGCTTTGAAACGACGCCGCGACACCGGCGTTGGACCATTTACCGGATTGTGCTGTGACAACCTACAGGGCAACGGAGAAATCCTGCGTCAGACGGTCGTGTCTTTGGCCAAACTGTCTGACCCCGGGTTGGCCGATTGGATTGACGCGAACTGCACATTTCCCAACTCGATGGTGGACTGCATCGTTCCCGCATCTGGTCCCAACGAATTGACGCTGGTGCGCGACCTCGGTATCGACGATCGAGCCCCGGTTACGCATGAAAACTATCGCCAGTGGGTGATCGAAGACGATTTCTGCGCAGGTCGCCCTGAATGGGAAAAAGCCGGAGCAGCGATCACGGACGCCGTACACGAATTTGAGGCGATGAAAATTCGCATCCTCAACGGTGGGCATCAGGTTGTTGCCGTGACCGCCGAAGTGTTGTCGGTCAAGACAATTGCGGAATGCATGCAGCATGACCTCATCGGAAAATTCTTCCGTAAAGTTGCAAGCACTGAAATCGTACCGCATGTCAAACCTGTACCGGGCATGACGCCATTGTCCTATGTCGATTTGATCTGTGATCGCTTTGCGAACCCGAAGATCATCGATACCACGCGACGCGTGGCCTTTGACGGGTCGTCCCGTCATCCGGGTTTCATAATTCCCACAATTCGCGAAGGTCTTGCAGCAGGCGAGTCGATCGACGGATTGGCGTTGGTTGAGGCCGCTTGGGCCAGAATGTGCGAAGGCACCCGCGAGGATGGCAGCATTATCGAGCCAAATGACCCGTTTTGGGATGACTTGAATGCCAAGGCTATTCAGGCAAAGCAGGATCCGGCGGTGTGGCTTGGAATGCAACACATCTACGGCGATTTGAACGAAAATGCTGAATTTGTTGAGTCCTTCAGCCGCTGGATGCGTGTAATTTGGCAGAACGGGTTGGAATCGGCGATTTCAACTTACCTGGAAACCTAGGTCAACCGAGGCGGAATTCGGCGAAGAATGAACGGCAACTTCCTGCGTTGCACCGTATCCAGACGCCTGTTAGCTTTCCGCCATGCAGCGCAATATCGGAAAAATAGCCTTGGCGGCATTGGCCGCTTTGATCTTGGGTGGCTGCGTTTTGATCGCCTATGTCGCTGCCGATCGCTATTTCATTCGCCAACTTAGCTTGCAAAGTGATGCGTCCCTGCGCCTCGCTGCCACGGGTCTATCCGGTGCGCTGCAAAAATTTGAGTCCATTCCAAAACTACTAGCGCATCGCCCGGAAATTCGAACACTTTTGACCAACGAGACGACACGCGCAGATATTGACTCGGTCAATGACATGCTGAAATCCGTTGCCGAGGATGTCGGAGCCTCCGATGTTTATGTTCTTGACGCCGAAGGCTTCGCGATTGCGGCGAGCAACTTTGACCAACCCAACACTTTCATTGGCAACAACTATACATTTCGCCCTTACTTCACCGACGCAATGAAGGGCGAACAGGGTCGATATTTCGCGCTTGGCACGTCCTCACTGAAACGGGGGTTTTATTTCTCGGCACCGATCCAATCAGAGGGTCAGACCTTTGGGGTCTTGGCCGTAAAGTTTGAAGTCGACAAAATTGAGGAAAACTGGCGCGGTCTTAGCCACGATCTGATGGTCACCGATAGCGATCAGATCATTTTCATGTCTAGCAAAAGCGAGTGGCTGTTTTCCTCCATTGAGCCTTTGTCGTCTGCGGCTTTGATGCGGCTCAATCAATCGCGTCGGTATCCGGTCGAGGAACTTCAAACGCTTGAAGCAACGCTGGAAGAAACCGCGGACCTGTCGCTGTTGACCGTTTCAGCGGACGCGAAAAACACCGAATATCTCATGCGATCTCAATTTATGCCCGAGGCCGATTGGACACTTCATATTTTGACAGATCGGGAAATCGCGTCGCGTCAGGCCATCCAGGTTTCGGTCATTACCGGCCTTGTGGTCACGCTTTTGTTGTTGGTCACTGCAGTCATCCTTGCGTGGCGTAGCCGTCAGTTGCGCCGCATTCGCGAGCAACGCGAGGCTCAGGTGCTGCTTGAAAGCCGCGTTGCCGAACGGACGGCGGATCTCAAACATGAGATCGGGGAACGCATTCAGGCCGAAAACGAACTTCGCAAGACGCAGAAAGAGCTTATTCAAACCGGCAAGCTGGCGGCTTTGGGCCAAATGTCCGCCGCGCTGTCGCATGAGCTTAATCAACCACTGTCGGCGGTTAAGTCCTACGCCGACAATGCCGGTGCCTATCTGGACCGTGACAGGCCGGATGAAGCCAAGGCCAATCTGATGCACATCTCGAAGCTAACGGATCGGATGGCGCTGATAAGCAAAAGCCTTCGAAATTTCGCTCGCAAACCACGCGAGCAAATTGGAAGCGTCAAGCTCGTCTTGGTTTTGCAGGATGTGGAACAGATCATGTTGGGCAGGCTGCGCGAGGCGAATGTTGCGCTTGTTTTGCCCGAAATTCCTGACGATGTAACCGTGATCGGCGGCCACGTGCGCCTGCAACAGGTGTTGGTAAATCTCGTGAACAACGCTTTGGACGCGATGGAAGGGATGAAAGGCCAAACCGTCGATATTTCATTCGCAGACGTTGGCACCCATATCGAAATTCGCGTCCGCGACCACGGGCCGGGGATTGACGAGGACATTCTTGAGCAAATCTTTGACCCGTTCTTTACCACCAAGGGCGTCAATAGGGGCCTTGGGCTTGGTCTTTCCATCTCGTACAACATCCTGAAGGATTTCGGAGGGAACCTGCGTGCAGAAAATCTTCCTGACGGGGGGGCTGCCTTTACGATGACGCTGGCCAAAGCCGAGACCAAACCGGAAATCGCCCCATGACCCTTCAGCCGAAAATCCTATTTGTTGACGATGAAGAGCCGATCCGCAATGCGGTTGAGCAAACTTTTGATCTATCCGATTTGCAAGTGCGATGCATTTCGGACGCCCGCGAAGCCCTGCGCCACATCAGTCGAGATTTTGAAGGTATCGTCATCACAGATGTGCGCATGCCGGAAATGGATGGGCAGGTCTTTTTGCAGGAAATCCTGAAGATTGATTTTGAGCTTCCCGTGATCTTGGTGACAGGTCATGGGGATGTAAAGATGGCCGTCGATGCGATGGGTGCAGGGGCCTATGATTTTATCGAAAAGCCCTTTGCGTCAGATCATCTTGTTCAGGTCGCGCGTCGGGCCTTGGAAAAACGGGCGATGACGCTCGAGAACCGCGAGCTGCGCTCGGCCGTCACTAAGCGCGACAAGCTCGAAACCATGATAACCGGCCGCACGAAGGTGATTGAGGATCTCCGCAAGAAAGCGCGTGCAGTCGCGGCGACCGATGCGGACATATTGGTGACCGGCGACACGGGTACAGGCAAAGAGGTCGTTGCCCGCGCGATCCATGCCCTCAGTGATCGCGCGGATCGCCCCTTTGTTGCTATCACGTGTGGTGCGATCCCCAGCGACATGATCGAAAGCGAGTTGTTCGGGCACGAGGCAGGCGCCTTTCCGGGTGCCTTGCGCCCGCGCTTTGGAAAATTCGAACACGCGCGGCGCGGGACGATTTATCTTGATGAGATCGAAACAATGCCCGACGATCTTCAGTTGCGGTTGCTTCGCGTCGTTCAAGAGGGAACGATCACGAGGCTTGGATCAAATGATCCGATTGAACTGAATGCACGGTTTATAGCCTCGACCAAGGTTAACCTGGCCGATGAGGTCCGGGCCGGACGGTTTCGCGAAGATCTCTACTACATTCTGAACGTGGTGCATCTCGATGTTCCGTCATTGGCCGAACGGCGCGAGGACATCCCACGCTTGTTCACACAGCTTGCGAACGAAGCCGCACGTCGATACCGGCGGGATTTTGTTGATATTCCCCAGTCTTTGATGGCCGAGATCACGCAAGCCGACTGGCCGGGGAACGTTCGCGAATTGCGCAATGCCGCGGATCGGTTCGTCATGGGGTTGGACACCTATGAAGAAACCTCACCAAATGAAACCGGCAGCTTGTCCGAACGTGTCGCTGCTTATGAGAAGCAGGTCATCATGGCCGAACTCAGCTCTCGTGGTGGAGGGTTGAAAGGAACCTATGAGGCGCTTCGAATCTCGCGTAAATCGCTTTACGAAAAGATGCAGCGCTATGGATTGAAGCGCGAAGACTACAAGGATTAGGTCTGTCTCTACGCAAAATGGGTGGAAAACTGCCCAGATGAGGCGGTAGATGTTACCAATCCTACCCATTTCGCCAAATTACATCGCGAAATTGTGAAAATCTTTAGGTTTGCCCCTTCAAGCGCGCGGAATCTCTTCTACCACATTTCCATTGCTCGTTTTTGCACGAGCCGGATTTAGTGGAGGAAATCATGAAATATATCGCAACCACGGCCATCGCTGCCGCAATCGCCATGACAGGCATGTCGGCCAGCGCCGCTTCGGACGGATGTGATGATGGCGAAACTGTCATCAAATTTAGCCACGTCACCAACACCGACAAACACCCAAAAGGGATTGCCGCGACGCTTCTTGCTGAGCGTGTGAACACCGAGATGGACGGCGTTGCGTGTATGGAAGTCTATCCAAACTCAACGCTCTACAACGACGATCAGGTTCTGGAAGCCTTGCTGCAAGGCGACGTTCAACTGGCAGCACCTTCGCTGTCGAAGTTTGAGCAGTTCACCAAGCAATTCCGTATCTTCGACCTGCCGTTCATGTTCAAGAACATCAATGCCGTCGACGAATTCCAGAATTCGGAAACCGGTCAGGCCATGAAAGAGTCGATGGTTCGCCGGGGTCTGCTGGGTCTTGCCTTCTGGCACAACGGCATGAAGCAAATGTCAGCCAATGTTCCGCTGGAAGTCCCGGCCGATGCAAATGGTCTGAAATTCCGCGTCCAGAATTCGGACGTTCTGAAGGCGCAGATGTCCGCAATGGGTGCGAGCCCGCAGCCAATGGCGTTCTCCGAGGTTTACGGCGCGCTTCAAACCGGCGTTGTTGACGGTCAGGAAAACACCTGGTCGAATATCTACGGACGGAAGTTCTTTGAAGTTCAGGACGGTACAACCGAAACCGCCCATGGCATCATCGACTATATGCTGGTGACCAATGTTGACTGGTGGGAAGACCTGCCGAGGGATGTGCGCGACCAGCTTGCCACCATCATTTCCGAGGTGACTGAAACGCGCAACTCTGAAGCCTATGCTGTGAACCAGCAGGCCAAGCAGGCGATTATTGACGCCGGTGGCGTTGTCCGTCAACTGACCGAAGATCAGCGCGCACAGTGGGTTGCCACCATGAAGCCTGTTTGGGCGCAGTTTGAAGGCGACGTAGGCGCTGAAAACATCGCGGCCGCTCAGGAAATCAACGCGAGAAACTAATCGGCGGCAAGCCGGAATCGACCCGGCCCTTCAGCAAGGGCCGGGTTTTCTTATCCTCTTACCAAAAGGGAGGGATTGATAATGTCTTCACACTACAAAGCCAAAACCCCGTTGGGCCGCATTGTGAACGAGTTGGAAGAAACCGCGATTGCGATCCTTCTGGCTGGGATGACGCTCATCACGTTTACAAATGTCATTTTGCGCTATGGCTTCAATACCGGTTTGATATGGGGCCTTGAAGCAACGACATTTCTGTTCGCATGGCTTGTGCTTTTTGGCATCAGCTACGCGGTCAAAGTCACCGCCCATCTGGGTGTTGACGCCGTAATCGGCTTGCTTCCAAGCCGCGGACGGCGGTTTTTAGGTCTCATCGCGGCCATCGTTTGCATTGCCTATTCCTTCTTGCTGATGAAAGGCGCGTGGGACTACTGGGCAAATTTCGCAAACCTGCCTCAGACGACAGGACGCTGGTTCCCGACAGGTTTTGAAGAGATGCGCCGCACCTCGTATCGCGGATGGTACGAAGTGATAGATATTAAATTCCCCGAGTGGCTTCGCTGGATCGAACCAGTCATGAATGACGGTGAGCAATATGAAAAGCTGCCGCGGTTCATTCCATACTTCATCCTTCCCTTTGGTGTCGCTCTTTTGCTGTTCCGCTTCATCGAGGCCGCGGTGCGCCTGTTCAAAGGCGAAGCTGAATCACTGATCGTCAGCCACGAAGTCGAAGACGCCATCGAAAACGTCCAACAAAAAGATTGGGAGGAATAAGCAATGGAAGTTGCCATTCTCTTTATTATGGTCATCGGTCTCTTGTTGATCGGTGTTCCCATTGCCGTCTCGCTTGGGATGTCATCCATTCTGTTTTTGCTGGTGCTTGGCGACACGTCGCTTGCCGCCATTGCGCAGACGTTTTTTCAGGCGATGGCGGGCCACTATACGCTTCTTGCGATCCCGTTCTTCATTCTGGCGTCCTCGTTCATGTCAACGGGCGGCGTCGCCAAGCGGATCATTCGGTTCTCAATCGCCGCGGTTGGTCATTTCCCTGGGGGCCTTGCGATTGCAGGCGTGTTCGCCTGTATGATGTTTGCAGCCTTGTCGGGGTCGTCCCCTGCGACGGTTGTGGCGATTGGCTCGATCGTTATTACTGGTATGCGCCAAGTCGGTTATTCCAAGGAATTTGCGGCAGGCGTGATTGCCAACGCAGGCACGTTGGGCATCCTGATCCCGCCGTCTATCGTTATGGTCGTCTATGCGTCGGCTGTTGAAGTATCGGTCGGACGTATGTTCCTTGCAGGCGTCATCCCCGGCATTCTGGCGGGCACGATGCTGATGCTGGCGATCTATATCATCGCCGTTCGTCGCAATTTGCCGAAAGGCGATTGGAAGGGTTGGGGAGAGTTGTTCCAAGCCGGACGCGAAGCGGGTTGGGGTTTGTTCCTGATCGTCATCATCCTGGGCGGTATCTACGGTGGGATATTCACGCCGACCGAGGCCGCGGCGGTTGCCGCTGTCTATGCCTTTTTCATCGCGACGTTCATCTATCGAGACATGGGACCGTTGGCGACACCCGAGGGTCAGCCCAACATCTCATTGTTGAAAAAGCCTTTGGCGCTTGTCACGGTGTTTTTCCATCGCGATACACGCGACACGCTGTTTGAGGCTGGGAAACTGACGATCACGTTGATGTTCATCATCGCAAACGCCTTGATCCTGAAGCATGTTCTGACTGACGAGCAGATCCCTCAGCAAATCGCAGGCGCGATGCTGAACGCTGGGTTCGGGCCGATCATGTTCCTTGTGATTGTGAACATCATTCTCTTGATCGGCGGGCAATTCATGGAGCCTTCGGGCCTCATCGTGATTGTGGCCCCTCTGGTTTTCCCGATCGCGATGCAACTGGGAATCGATCCGATCCATCTTGGCATCATCATGGTCGTGAACATGGAAATCGGGATGATTACGCCTCCGGTAGGGTTGAACCTCTTTGTGACGTCCGGCGTTGCTGGGATGCCGATGATGGGCGTTGTGCGCGCAGCAATGCCATTCCTGGCTGTTCTGTTCGTTTTCCTGATTATGGTGACTTACATTCCGTGGTTGTCGACCTTCTTGCCGACGACGTTCATGGGGCCGGAAGTCATCATACAATAGTAACTTTTGCACCGGCGGTTCCTTGGATCGCCGGTGCAATTCAGCGTTTGGCCAAGATCGCTGGCAGGCATCTGCCGAAGGCTGCAAAATCAGTGGACATACGCGAAAATACCGCCATATAGAACGGATGCTTACCCGTCCTGCCAAGTATATCTGGCAACACCTTCGCTACATTCCTTTGTGGTCCGCGCTCACGTATTCGAAGTGGCGTGGATTTGATGCGCGGGCACGCAGTCTGGGAAATGTCTTTGGTTGGACGATGCGTTGGATTCCGATTGCACGGCGACGGTTCAATCGCGAAATCTTACGGATTTACCCAGACATGCCACGCGCTGAGCGTCTAAAGCTCAGCCGCAAGATGGGCCAGAACATGGGCCGCACCTTGTTTGAGGTATTCCACAATACCGAGTTTCAAAAAGGGTTGGATCGGTTTCATATCTCCGGCCCTGGCCTTGCAGTGCTGGAGAAAGCCCGTGACGAAGGCAAGGGCGCCATCATTGTCTCGGGCCACTTCGGCCAGTGGGAGGCTGTTCGCGCCGTGCTCAAACACCGCGGGATGGAAAC
>JBELFK010000040.1:0-19593 GCA_042092935.1 Paracoccaceae bacterium
ACCCGCGAGGGGTTTGAGCCAACGGCGGTTCTGTCCACCCGTGCGCCGAAGTTTCAGAACAAACTGCCCCGACCTCTGACGGTCGATGCGGCGAAAGACATGCTGGAAACGGTCGAGCTTCAATCGATGGAGCCGTGGGTGGCGGCCCGCGATACGGCGGTTCTGACGTTGCTTTACGGCTGTGGCTTGCGGATTTCCGAGGCCTTGGGCCTGCAAGGCGCGGATCTGCCCTTGGGCGATGTTTTACGGATCACCGGCAAGGGCGGCAAGGAACGGCTGGTGCCGGTTTTGCCCGCCGCACGCGTCGCGATGGAGGCTTACTTGCGTCTTTGCCCCTACCCGATGGCCGACGAGCGATCTGTGTTTCGCGGTGTACGGGGGGGCACCCTCAACCCGCGTGCAATCCAGAAGGCGGTTGAGCAAACGCGGATGCAGTTGGGGCTTCCGGCCTCGGCGACTCCGCACGCGATGCGCCATAGTTTTGCGACGCACCTTTTAAGCGCGGGGGGCGACCTGCGGGCGATCCAGGAACTGCTTGGACATGCCTCGCTTTCCACGACCCAAGCCTATACCGCTGTGGATCACGCCCGCCTGATGGACGTTTACAACAAGACCCACCCCCGCGCCTGATTTCGTTGCGCTTTCAAGCAAATTCCGTCATGAGGGTCGAATGACATTACACATGCGCGCCTTGCTGGTTCATTTTCTCACCGCCACCGGAGCGGTTTTTGCGATGCTGGCGATGCTGGCCGCAGTGGACGAGCAATGGAGCATGATGTTTCTCTGGCTCGTCGTTGCCTTTGCGGTTGATGGAATCGACGGCCCCTTGGCGCGTAAGTATCACGTCAAAAAGAACGCGCCGCTGTTTGACGGCGAGTTGCTCGATCTGATTATCGACTATCTGACCTACGTTTTTGTTCCGGCCTATGCCCTGTTCAAATCAGGGCTGTTGCCCGGCTGGACCGGTTGGATCGTGATTATCGTCATCACGTTTGCGTCGTCCCTATATTTTGCGATTGCAACGATGAAGACCGCGGACAAATCTTTCCTTGGGTTCCCTGGCTGCTGGAACATGGTCGTTATCGTGTTGTTCGCCGTTGAACCTAATTTCTGGGTGATCCTCGGTATTGTAATCTCGCTGGCGATTGCGATGTTCCTGCCGTTGCGGTTTATTCATCCGACGCGCACGAAACGCTGGCGCGTCGTCTCGTTGCCAATAGCATTGGCGTGGGTCTTCTTTGCGGGCTGGGCGGCTTGGGTCGATTTCCACCCGCAAAGCTGGGCGCATTGGGGGCTGGTGGCGACGTCGCTTTACCTTGTGCTGGCCGGTATCGTGCAGCAGATCATTCCCGAAAAAGCCTGAACCAGCAGAAAGGCCTCGCTCAGAGGATCTCTGGCAGGGTCATTGCGATATGATCGTAAAAGGTGGCGGGCCCGCCGTTTGGTCGTGCTTGTCCTGCCAAGAGGGGAAAATCTCCCCCCACCAATCGAATTCTGAGGTGGTCTGGCTGGGGTATCGGAATCCGAGCTTTCGCTATCCTACATCCCATCGGTCCACGATCTGCGCGCAAAAGCAACCTCGGGCGAAATGATTAAGGGCTGGTATGGGCAGCGCACGGTGGCAGGGCGCATCGCGGGCCAAAGCCCTTGCTGCGGTTACCCCAGGAAACCACCCGATTGCATCGACCACAGCTCAGCGTAGATGCCGCCCTTGGCGAGAAGTTCGTCGTGGGTGCCGTCCTCGACGACCTGCCCCTGATCCATCACAACAATCCGATCCATCCGCGCAATCGTCGACAGGCGGTGTGCAATTGCGATCACGGTCTTGCCTTCCATCACGCCGTAAAGCGTATCCAGAATGGCGGCCTCGACCTCGGAATCCAGCGCCGAAGTTGCCTCGTCCAGAACCAGAATGGGGGCGTCCTTTAGCACCACACGCGCCAGTGAAATCCGCTGACGCTGCCCGCCCGAGAGCTTGACGCCGCGCTCGCCGACATGGGCGTCAAATCCGGTGCGCCCTTTGGGGTCCTCAAGGTCGGCGATAAAGCTATCGGCCTCGGCGCGTTTGGTCGCGGCGATCATGTCGGCCTCGGTAGCATCGGGATTGCCGAACAGAATGTTGGCCCGCACCGAGCGATGTAAAAGCGAGTTGTCCTGAGACACCATGCCGATCTGGCTGCGCAAACTGTCTTGCGTGACGCAGGCCACATCCTGACCGTCGATCAGGATTTGACCCTGCTCGGTATCACGGAACCGCAGCAACAAGTTCACCAAGCTGGACTTGCCAGCCCCCGAGCGCCCCACAAGCCCGACCTTCTGACCGGGGGCAATCTTGAGGTTGACCTGGTTCAAGCCGCCGTGGCCCTTGCCATAGTGATGCGATACGCCGCGAAACTCGATCTCGCCGGTGGAGAAGGCCAATTCGGTTGCGCCCTTTGCATCGGTGACCTCATGCGGGACCGCGATGGACCGCAGACCTTCCTTGATGACGCCCGCATGTTCGAACAAGCGGATCGTCACCCACATGATCCAACCGGACATGCCATTCAGACGGATTGTCAGCGCCGAAGCCGCCGCAACCTCGCCTGCCGTGACGACGCCTTTGGTCCACAACCAAACGGCAGGGCCAAGCATGCCGACGATCAACGCCCCGTTCAGGATGTTCTGAATAAGCGACATTTCGGTCATCAGGCGCAGGAAACGCTGGAACCGCAAACGGTGACGTTTGAGCGCGTTGAGCACATAGCTTTCCTCGCGCTCACCTGCGGAGAACAGTTTTACCGTTTCGATGTTGGCATAGGCGTCGACGATCCGCCCTGTCAGCAATGACCGCGCGTCGGACCATTTTTCCGACGCGACCGACACACGGATCGCCACGTTGATCGTATAGAGAACATAAAGAACCACGCAGATCGCCAGTGGCAGCGTCAACCGCCAGTCGGTCTGGCTGAGGATAATCATCGCCCCGATGATATAGCTGATCGAGAACCAGAGCGCCTCGAACACCATATAGGTGGCGTCTTCAACCGCCTGCCCCATCTGCATCACACGGTTCGACAGCCGTCCCGCGAAATCGTTCTGGAAAAAGGTCGAGGACTGCCCAAGCATGTGTTTATGCGCGCGGAACCGCACCTGGTCATGCAGGTTCGAGACCAAGGATTGTTCCATCAGGATGTGGCTGAACCCGATCACCGCAGGCCTGAGACACAGGATCAACAACGCGGCCACGGCCAGCTCAAGACCGTTGCGTGACCAGAAACTTTTGGGGCCGGTGATCTCCATCAGGTCGATCACGCGGCCTGAATAAAAGATCAGTCCAGTCTCGATAAAGGCGACCGCCGCCCCGGTGATCCCCATCCAGACCATCAGTTTGAGATAGGGTCCGTAGTGAGACTTCACATAAGGCCAAAGCTGCGCAGGCGGCGTTTCTGCGCTGAATTTCTGGAATGGATCGATAAGGTTTTCAAAAAAGCGGAACATGACAAAGCCCTTTTCAGGCAGTTTTCAGCAATAAGGGGGGGAGAGGCGTTGACGGCGGGCTACAAAAGCAGCCCGAATTCGGACTGCGGCGTTAGCCGTAGCAATAGCGGGTCCGAATTATCATCAAGCTGCACCTCTTGGTCATGAGTCGTCACAGCTATACTTCAAAGTTCAGACTGTGTCAGCCCGTCGCAGGTCATTTTGTTGCGCGGGTCGGGGTTTTCAACGAATGTCGCCTATTTCAACTGCTGCAACATCGCGGCGGCAGCTTTGGAAACGCTCATCTCGCCGGTTGCGACCTGTTCACCCAAGGCGGTCATTTGGCGCTTGGCCGCGTCCTGTTCAAGGGTCGCCAAAAGCGCCTGGCGGACTTCTTCCTCGAACCAATAGCGTTGCTGGGCTGCGCGGCGGCTGGTGAAATGGCCGTTGTCTTTGCGCCAGTCGGTCAGCGCGATCATTTCGTCCCAAGCGGTTTGCAACCCGTTTTCTTCAAGTGCCGAAACGGCCATGGCCTTTGGGAAGCCGTCAGGATCCTGTGGCCGCTTGCGCAGCAGACGCAAAGCGCCGGAATAATCGGCGCAGGTGCGGGTGGCGGCAGGCTTTAGGTCTCCGTCGGCCTTGTTGACAAGGATAATGTCGGCCATCTCCATGATCCCCCGTTTGACGCCCTGAAGCTCGTCCCCGCCAGCAGGGGCCATCAACAGGATGAACAGGTCTGACATCTCAGCGACCACGGTTTCCGACTGGCCGACGCCGACGGTTTCGATCAATACCACGTCGAAACCCGCAGCCTCGCATAGCTCAATCGCCTCACGGGTGCGCCTTGCGACCCCGCCGAGATGAGATCGGCTGGGGCTGGGGCGAATAAACGCGTACTTGTCACGCGACAGGCGGTCCATGCGGGTTTTGTCGCCAAGGATCGACCCACCCGAGCGCGATGAACTCGGGTCCACCGCCAACACCGCGACGCGAAGACCTTGGCCTGTCAGCATCATGCCGAAACTCTCGATAAAGGTCGATTTGCCGACGCCGGGCGTACCCGACAACCCAATACGAATGGCCTGACCGCCTTGACCGCGCAACCTGTCCAGCAAATCAGCCGCCTCGGCCCGGTGATCTGCGCGACTGGATTCAACCAAGGTAATAGCACGCGACAATGACCGCCGATCACGGTCGAGGATTTTCTGAGCGAGATCTGCGGTGTTCATACGGACGGCCCTTTCGTTGAGGGCCGTTTTGCATGGTTTGACTGGGTGAAAGCAAGGGGCAAGGAGACACAAGTTCGCCCCCGCCGCGTGGGTGGGGGGGCAATTCGCCCCGCCCATAGGGGGCAGCTTCCGCGCGGGGTCTGGACCCCTTTTGTCTTTTCCCCGATAACCACCTCATGACACCCGCCCTACCCATTTCCGAGGTCTTGCCGGACCTGCTGAGCGCTCTGCGGGATCACGGGCAAGCTGTGCTGCAAGCGCCCCCGGGGGCAGGCAAGACCACGGTTGTGCCTTTGGCGATGCTCAAAGCTGGGTTCGTTGTGGGCAAAATCCTGATGCTTGAGCCTCGGCGATTGGCTGCCCGCGCGGCGGCCGAGCGGATGGCCGAGACCCTTGGCGAAGCCGCTGGCCAAACGGTCGGTTATCGCGTGCGTGGCGAAAGCAAGGTCAGCAAGGCCACCAAGATTGAAGTCGTCACCGAAGGCATCCTGACCCGCATGATCCAATCCGATCCCGAGCTTTCCGGCATCGGGGCGGTGATCTTTGACGAATTTCACGAACGCAGCCTGAACGCCGATCTTGGTCTGGCACTGTGCCTTGAGATCAAAGAGGCGTTGCGGGATGATCTGGTCCTGCTGGTGATGTCGGCGACGCTCGAGGCCGAACCCGTCGCAAGACTGATGGGCGATGCCCCTGTTGTCACCTCGGATGGGCGCGCCTTTCCGGTTGCGATCACCTGGGCCGACAAACCGCTGCCCCCCAAAGCAAAACTCGAGCCACAGGTCGCTGACACAATTCTAGCGGTTCTAAACAAGACCCAAGGTGGTTTGCTGGTCTTTTTGCCGGGCGAGGGTGAAATTCGGCGCACCGAGGGTTTGCTAAAGGGTAAGCTGCCCAGTGACGTTCACCTGCACACGCTTTTCGGCGCGATGGACTTTAAGGCGCAGCGCGATGCCATCAAACCCGCGGCCTCGGGGCGCAAGATCGTGCTGGCGACTTCGATCGCCGAGACGTCGCTGACAATTCAGGATGTGCGGGTTGTGGTGGATGCAGGACGCGCGCGCCGCTCGCGGTTTGATCCCGGGTCCGGCATGTCGCGCCTCGTCACCGAAAAGGTCACGCGGGCCGAGGCCACCCAGCGCGCCGGTCGCGCCGGTCGCGTGGCCGACGGGTGGTGCTTTCGGTTGTGGACCAAAGGAGAAGACGGCGCACTTGCGGCCTTTCCCCCCGCCGAGATTGAGGCCGCAGACCTCACCGGCTTTGCGCTTGAGCTTGCGCTCTGGGGGGCCAAGCCGGACGCGCTGAAACTACTGACGCCGCCCAATCACGGCAGTCTGAAGGAAGCGACAAATCTGCTGCGGATGCTTGGGGCGCTTGATCGTGACGGGCGGATCACCACGCATGGCAAACACCTGGCGTCGATCCCGCTGCATCCGCGATTGGCGCATATGTTGGCGGTCGCGGGCAAACAAGCCGCCCCATTGGCCGCCCTGCTGGCTGACCGCGATCCCTTGTCGCGCAATGCCTCGGTGGATTTGACACTGCGACTTGAGGCGCTGGAAGACACGCGGCAATTTACGTCGACGCGGTCGATCCAAGTCAACCACGGCGCATTGCACCGGATCAAGGCCGAAGCGAAGCGGCTTGCGCGTCGTGCAGACGCGCGGCCCGCGCTGAGTGCCGCCGAAATGGCGGTTCTGGCTTACCCCGACCGTATCGGACTTCGGCGCAAGGGCGACATCCCCCGGTTCATTCTTTCGGGCGGCAAAGGGGCCATTCTTGATGAGGCCGATCCACTTGCCGGTCAGCGCCTGCTTGTCGCAACCGATCTCGATGGCAACCCGCGCGAGGCCAAAATCCGTCAGGCCATCGCGATTTCCGAGGCCGACGTGCGCGGTCTGTTTGCCGATCAAATTTCGTGGCAATCCTCATGCATGTGGTCAAAACGCGAGCGCCGTGTCGTCGCCCGTAAGCAAGAGCTGCTGGGGGCGCTTTCGCTTGACGACCGCATCTGGAAAGACGCCCCCGCCCAGGACATCGCCGTTGCCATGCTCGACGGGGTGCGCACAATCGGATTGAACCCTTCAAGCGCCGCGAAACGTTTTATCGCCCGCGTGCAATTGGTGTCCGAAGTGATGGACCTGCCGGACATGTCGCACGAGGCCTTGATGGCGAGGCTGGAGGACTGGCTGTTACCGCACCTTGGCGGCGTCGCGACGGCGGAGCAGTGGAAGAAATTCGATTTGCTGCCACCACTGCGGGCCATGTTGGATTGGTCCCAAATGCAAGCCTTGGATCAGGCGGCCCCCGCGCATTTCACGACACCGCTTGGGCGACAGATCCCGATTGATTACTCGAGCGACACGCCGGAAATCAGCCTGCGGCTTCAGGAAATGTTCGGCCAAACGTCTCATCCGCTGGTCGGCAAAACGCCTCTGCGGGTGACATTGCTGTCCCCTGCCCGCCGACCGGTGCAAACGACGATGGATATTCCGGGGTTTTGGGCGACCTCTTACGCAGATGTGCGCAAGGACATGCGCGGGCGCTATCCCAAGCATCCCTGGCCCGAAGACCCGACGCAAGCGGACCCGACTTTGCGCGCCAAACCCCGCAAATAGGTGGCAAATTTGCATCTTTCATCCAAAAGGCGTAAAAATTAAAGAAAAACGATGAGCAGTAATAAGTTGTCAAAGCTAAGACAGGGATTTTTCAAGTCCCGAAAAGTTGGAACCGCCAAGGGAAATCCTGCATTGCAGGTCGCCGCACTGTGCACGCGCATCAAGGATGAAAAGCGTCAGGTGTTGCTTGTCACCAGCCGCCGCACAGGCCGCTGGGTGATCCCGAAAGGCTGGCCGATGTACGGGTTGTCAGACAGCGACGCTGCCGCGCAAGAGGCGTGGGAAGAAGCAGGTATTGCCGACGCGAAGATCGGCAAAAAGCCGATTGGCAAATATTCATACGAAAAGGTGCTGAACGCCGGCGGCTCGATTCCGATCAAGGTGAATGTTTACCGCCTGAAGGTTCTTGAGACCTTGAAGAAATACCCCGAAAGCAAGCAGCGCACCCGCATGTGGGTCAGTCCAAAGGACGCCGCCAAACTGGTGCGAGAGCCGGATTTGAAGAAAATCCTGATTGCGATGAGCAAATAGGCCGCTGCCGATACCGCCGCGCTGCGGCAATAATATCTACATTTATTGAAGAAAACGTTTGAGTGAATCGCCCCCGTCCGATAGCGAGCGCCCAAGGCAATCGAAAGACATCCTGAGGGGTAAGCATGTCAAATTCTGATGATCCTAAGCACTGGAACACTCTTGATCGTGATCTGGGGCGATTTTCCCGTCTTGGACAAGCGACAGCCTATGCGTCACGTCCGATGGTGGCGCCCGGCATAGCAATCGCCTTTATCGTGCTGGCCGCGCTCAGCGCTGCGCTTTTCTTGGGCCAAAGCTCGAACAGTCTGATCGTTGTCGTCGCAGCCGGTTTCGGTGCCTATATGGCGATCAACATCGGCGCGAATGACGTTGCCAACAATATGGGTCCGGCGGTGGGTGCCAACGCCTTGACCATGGGCGGCGCGATTGCAATCGCTGCGATTTTCGAAAGTGCCGGTGCTTTGCTTGCCGGTGGAGACGTGGTGTCAACCATTTCCAAAGGCATCATTGATCCGGCAGGCATCGCTGAGTCCCGGGTGTTTATCTGGGCCATGCTGGCCGCACTGATAAGTGCTGCACTTTGGGTCAATCTGGCGACTTGGGTCGGGGCTCCGGTCTCGACAACGCATTCGGTTGTCGGTGGCGTCATGGGCGCGGGCATCGCGGCGGCAGGCTTTGCCGCTGTGAATTGGCCAACGATGGGCAAGATCGCCGCCAGCTGGGTGATTTCGCCTGTTCTGGGCGGCGTGATTGCCGCGCTGTTCCTTGCGTTTATCAAGTGGCGCATCATCTACCGCGACGATAAGATTGCCGCGGCCCGTCGCTGGGTGCCGGTTTTGATCGCGATCATGGCAACGGCCTTTGCGGCGTATTTGGCGCTGAAAGGCCTGAAGCGGATCATCAGCATCGACATTCAGACAGCGCTGCTGATCGGTGTGGCTGTTGGCATCATTTCGTATCTGATCTCGCGGCCTATCATTCGTCGCCAATCCGAAGGGCTGGAGAACCGCAACAAATCCTTGAAGGTGCTGTTCGGCATTCCCTTGGTGATCTCGGCAGCGTTGCTGTCGTTTGCACATGGCGCAAATGACGTGGCAAACGCCGTTGGCCCATTGGCGGCGATCGTTCACGCCACCGAATTCGGAGACTTTGCGGCGAAAGTGTCGATCCCAACATGGGTGATGGTCATCGGAGCCTTCGGGATTTCCTTCGGCCTCGTGCTGTTTGGCCCGAAACTGATCCGCATGGTTGGCAGCCAAATCACCAAGCTGAACCCGATGCGCGCCTATTGCGTCGCCTTGTCGGCTGCGATCACCGTCATCGTCGCCTCGTGGCTTGGCCTGCCGGTCAGTTCAACGCATATCGCCGTTGGGGGTGTGTTTGGTGTTGGTTTCTTCCGCGAATGGTATCATGGGCGTCAGGCCCGCAAGTTCTCGCTGGCTCAGCGCGATCTGACGGGTATTCCGGTCGCCGAGCGTCGTCGTCGCAAACTGGTGCGTCGCAACCACTTTATGACGATCATCGCCGCCTGGGTCATAACCGTCCCCGCCGCCGCGGTGCTTTCCGGCGGGATCTTCCTGATCCTGAACGCTGTCGCTTAAACGCACGGACGTTAGCCAGTTAATAACGCCGCTCTATTCAGGGCGGCGTTTTCTTTTGTGCAATCAGTTTTCGATGCACCATTTCATGACGGCCTTCTGGGCGTGAAGCCGGTTTTCGGCCTCGTCGAAGATCACCGAATGCGGGCCATCCATGACGGCGCTGCTTGCCTCTTCATCGCGATGAGCCGGCAGGCAGTGCATGAACAAAGCATCCGGCTTGGCGCGCGACATCAACTCTTCGTTGACCTGATAGGGGCGGAGCATGTTGTGGCGACGTTCGCGCGCGGACTGGGCGTCATGCATCGAGACCCAAGTATCGGTGACGATCAGATCCGCGCCCTCGACAGCTTTGTGCGCATCGCGTTCAATGGCGACGCTGACGCCTTTTGAGCGTGCAAGGGCAACAAACGCGTCTTCGGGGTCCAACTGCTGCGGGCCAGCGAACACCATGTCGAAACCGAATTGACCGGCGGCATGCAGAAAACTGGCGCAGACATTGTTTCCGTCGCCACACCAGACGACCTTTTTGCCTTTGATCGACCCGCGTTTTTCCTCAAACGTGACGATGTCTGCCATGATCTGGCAGGGGTGGGTGCGATCGGTCAGACCGTTGATGACGGGCACCGAGGCAAACTCGGCCAGTTCCAACAAAACGCTTTCGTCGAACGTGCGGATCATGATGAGATCTACATAGCGGCTGAGCACCCGGGCCGTGTCGGCAATGCTTTCGCCGTGGCCGAGTTGCATGTCCTGCCCCGAGAGCGTCATCGTTTGCCCACCCATCTGGCGCACACCGACGTCAAACGACACGCGGGTGCGGGTCGAGGGTTTTTCAAAGATCAGAGCGACCATGCGATCCTTGAGCGGTTGATCGGCATCGGGCGCTGCCTTGGGCAGGCCTACGCGCGCGGACTTGGTGGCCTTCGCGCCGTCGATCATTGCCCGCAAATCGGCGGGGTCAGTTTTATGGATGTCTAAAAAATGGCTCATGTCAGTGTCTTTCGGATAATTCGGGATGGGGGCCAGCCCCCAAACCCCCGAGGTATTTTGGGCAAGATAAAGATTAAGTGTCGAGGCTTGAGGCCGCTTTGTCGAGGCGGTTGATCGCCTCGGAAATCTCGTCGTCAGAGAGGGTCAGCGGCGGTAGAATGCGCAGGACATTATCGGCCGCGGGGACGGTGAGGACATTTTGGGCATAGCCCGCGTTCACCACGTCGATGTTGGGCGCTTTACATTTGAGACCCAGCATCAGGCCGATTCCGCGCGCTTCCTCGAAGACCTCGGGATGCGCGGCGACGAGGCCTTCGAGCTTTTGACGCAGCAGGCCGGATTTGCGGCGGACGTCCTCGAGAAACGCGGGTTCGGCGATTTCATTGAGGACGGCAAGGCCGACCGCGCAGGCCAAGGGGTTGCCGCCGTAGGTGGACCCATGCGTGCCTGCGACCATGCCTGACGCGGCCGTTTCAGTGGCCAATACAACGCCCAGGGGAAACCCGCCGCCGATGCCTTTGGCGACCATCATGATGTCGGGGGTGATGCCAGCCCATTCATGCGCAAACAGTTTTCCGGTACGACCGACGCCGCATTGAACCTCGTCAAGGATCAACAGGATGCCTTCGCGATCACAGATACCGCGCAGTTCCTGCAAGTCTTCGTCGGCCATTGGGCGGATGCCGCCCTCGCCCTGAACCGGCTCGACGATCACGGCTGCCGTGTTTTCGTCGATGGCGTCATTCACCGCCGCGATGTCGCCCCATGTCAGATGTTTGAAGCCGGGCAAAAGCGGGCCAAAGCCCGTGGTCAGCTTTTCACCACCGGCGGCGGCGATGCCAGCCGACGAGCGCCCGTGGAAGGAGCCCTCGAAAGCGATGATTTCAGCCCGCTGGGGTTGGCCCTTTTCGTGCCAGTATTTACGCGCCATTTTCACAGCCAGTTCCGCGCATTCGGTGCCGGAGTTGGTGAAAAAGCATGTGTCGGCAAAAGTCTCATCCACCAGCTTGTCCGCCAAGGCCGTCTGGTTGGGAATGTCATAGAGGTTTGACGTATGCCAAAGCGCACCGGCCTGTTCGGTCAAAGCCGCCACCAGCTTGGGGTGCGCGTGACCCAAGGCATTCACGGCGATACCCGCGCCCATATCAAGGAAACGTCGGCCATCGGCCTCGATCAGCCAGCTGCCTTCGCCTTTGACGAAGCTCAGAGGTGCACGGGCATAGGTTGGCAAAACGGACGGGATCATGGCCGGTCTCCTTGGAAATCTAAAGCCCGAATAGGCCGTAAGCCTAAGGGCAAGTCAACATGTTGGGATGGGTTATTGCCCGATGGGCGATGGATTACGAAACAGCAGACGTCAAACGTTTCGGCGTCGACGTCGGAGGGTTGAATATGGCGTTTTCGTAAACATGAGCGCTGCCATAACCGAATTGCCCCCTCGCGCCAAGGGATTTGTCGGTTTCGGACTTGATGTCACAGAACAAACCCATGAAAGAGATGTGATGGCCCCCGAACACAACCCCAAACTTGCAGCAATTTTAACGCTATGCGCATCCGCTTTTGCGGCGGCGTCCACCTTTATGGCCAAGGTCGTCGGGTCCGGCACATTGGGCCCGGCGCTGCATCCGCTGCAAGTCAGCCAGGGTCGCTTTTTGTTTGCCTTCATTGCGATTTCTTCGCTTGCCGTTGTTCTGCGTCCAAAACTGACCAAGCCGAACCTCAAGCTGCATATCGGACGATCTTTCCTCGGGTGGGGCGGAGTGACCCTGATGTTCGCGGCGGCGGTCTATATTCCGCTCGCGGACGCGACTGCGATTTCGTTCCTTAATCCGGTCTTTGCCATGCTGTTTGCGATCCCGCTATTGGGCGAGTGGGTCGGCAAGTGGCGCTGGCTTGCGGCGGGAATCGCGCTGGCAGGTGCGCTTATTCTGCTGCGACCCGGGGCCGATAGCATTCAAACGGGGGCGCTGTTTGCACTTGGGGCGGCGGTCGTTCTGGGCGGTGAGGTCATTCTGATAAAGTTCCTGACAAAAACCGATGGCCCGTTTCAAATCCTGTTGATTAACAATTCCATCGGGATCGTCATCGCTTCACTTGCGGCGATACCAGTGTGGATCTGGCCCTCACCGATGCAATGGGCAGGGCTGGCGGCTGTGGGCTTTCTGATGATTAGCGCGCAGGCGTTCTTTACCAACGCGATGGCGCGCGCCGAGGCAAGTTTTGTTGCGCCCTTCTTCTACGCCTCGCTTGTCTTTGCCGCGCTTTACGACGCCGCGATCTTCCAAGTCATCCCCGATACGGTCTCGATCCTGGGGGCAATCACGATCCTTGCGGGGGCCGGACTGTTGGCATGGCGTGAATCAGTGCGAAAAGGCACGTAGACTCGCCTTGTATCTCGGGCCTCAATCACTAAAATAGGCCCCTGACCGGATTCCAAGGGCGACACAGCCAGTGTCGCCTTTCTTTCAAAGGAAAAACGCATGTCCTGGACCGATGAACGCGTCGAGCTGTTGAAAAAAATGTGGGGCGAGGGCCAATCGGCCAGCCAGATCGCAAAAGAGCTTGGTGGCGTCACCCGCAATGCCGTGATCGGCAAAGTGCACCGTTTGGGCCTGTCCAACCGTAGCGCCAGCACCGCCGCGTCTGAGGCGCCCGCCAAGCCGGCTAAAGAAAAACCGGCAGGCAAGGCCAAAGCGGCAGCCAAAGCCAAGGTCGCCGAAAAGGTCGAACCCCGGACCGAGGCCGCCGCGCCTGCACACGCCACGCCGATCCGTCGCCAGATCATTCCGGCCGGTCAGCCGCTACCACCGCAGCCGTCGGCGAATGAGATTAGCGCCGAGGCTTTGGCCAAAGTGAACGAAGTCGAGAAGAAAGCGAAGAAGCTGAGCTTGATGGAACTGACCGAGCGCACCTGCAAGTGGCCGGTCGGTGACCCCGCAACGCCGGATTTCTGGTTCTGCGGCCTACCTGTGCAAACCGGCAAGCCTTACTGTGAGGCCCATGTCGGCGTCGCCTTCCAACCCATGAGCAGCCGCCGCGACCGCCGCCGGTAGGGCGCCCTAAGCGCAATGATAGAGGCCCGCCATTTCGGTGGGCCTTTTATTTGCGATCCAAGCGCTTGCGAAATCGCCGGTAGAGCACCTGATTGCGCATCACGAACGCGGTCACGGCCCTCCCGAATATCCACGTGCGCCAGTCTTTGAGATAGAAATACCCAGCCACGCTGGCTAGCAAGCTGCCGCCTGCGTCAACGATCAAATCACCCATCGTGTCCATCAGGCCGGACTTTTGCATGTTCAACCCAAAGGCGTGATCCATGAGAAACTCAAAGATTTCCCACAAGGCACCGACCGTAATCCCGACACAAAACGAAATAAACGCCAGTGCCGCAGGCGGAGCCGCGAATTTATCTCCGTCAAACAGCATGAACACGAACAGGAAACCCATTAGGCCAAATCCAACTGCAGACAGCCCATGCAGACCGATGTCCCACCACCACAAACGTTCGTAGAAATCGAAGGCCTCGCCAAGGAAAATCGACCCGACGATGAACAGCGTCGTCGCCAACAGGTAGCCTCGGGGCAGCGACAAAGACCAGCGCGAGGCTATGATCGGCGGGACAAGCGACAATAGAAACGTCGACAGGCTAACGAAGGCCAAGGACCACCGCCCGAACCCGAGCGCCCCGACGGTCGATAGGATCAACAGCACCCAAATGGTCCGTGTGAGAAAATTCGCGTCTTTATACAGCTTCATTATATGTTCCAGAGGATGAAAACCGATCGTTTCACCCTATATAGGAAGTATGACCAGAAAAACCGTAAGAGTGGCCAGTTATAATATCCGCAAAGCGCGTGGATTGGACCAGGTCCGCGCGCCCGAGCGGATTTTGGCCGTCATCAACGGATTGAACGCCGATGTGGTGGCCGTGCAAGAGGCCGACCATCGTCTCGGTGACCGCCCCGCCGCCATCCCGCGTGAGATGATCGAGAAGGAAACCGACTTTCAGATCGTCGATGTGGCGACGTCCGACGCCAGCCTTGGCTTTCACGGAAACGCGGTGCTGGCACGCAAATCGCTTGGCCCAACACAGGTGCAGCACATCACACTGACCGGTCTGGAACCCCGCGGCGCGGTGCGGGTCGACTTCGAAAACCTGCCGTTTTCCTTCATCGCCACCCACCTCGGACTGCTGCGCAACAACCGGCGCAAACAACTCGGCGAAATCCACGACGCCAGTGATGACGCCCGCCCCACCATCATCGCCGGAGATTTCAACGAATGGCGCACTTTGCGCGGACTTGAACCCCTGCACAACCGCTACACAATCCACGCCCCCGGTCAAAGCTTCCACGCCCGCCGCCCCGTCGCCGCACTTGACCGTATTGCCCTGTCAAACGGACTCCAACTCAAAGACGCAGGCGTCGAACAAGGTCCCCTCGCCTCGCGCGCCTCAGACCACCTGCCGATCTGGGCGGATGTCAGTCTTTCCTGATCCGGTCTTCATCTTTCCCCAAATACTCAAAAAACCGACCCCGCCTTTGCAAAGGCCCGTGGCTTCGCACGCGGACCGTTCACCCTGATCCGAATACCGGTTCCCCCTTTTCGGATTTCACTCTATACGCGCACCCCATGACCCAGAACCCACCTGACCTCCGCCCTGACCTCGCCAATGCGCGTGTCCATGATGATCGCCGCAGCGGCCAGCCGACCATTGGCATGGTCTCGCTTGGCTGTCCCAAGGCTTTGGTGGACAGCGAACGCATCCTGACGCGGCTCAGGGCCGAAGGCTACGGCATCTCGCCCGACTACACCGGCGCAGATGCGGTGATCGTCAACACCTGCGGGTTTCTGGATTCAGCCAAGGCCGAAAGTCTTGAGGCCATCGGTGAGGCGCTGCAAGAGAACGGCAAGGTCATCGTCACCGGCTGTATGGGGGCCGAGCCAGAGTATATCACCGGTGTTCACCCCAAAGTTCTGGCCGTGACCGGCCCGCACCAATACGAACAAGTGCTGGATGCCGTCCACGGTGCCGTGCCGCCCAGCCCCGACCCTTATGTCGATCTGCTGCCCGCGAGCGGCGTCAGCCTGACCCCGCGCCACTACAGCTACCTCAAGATCTCTGAGGGCTGTAACCACAAGTGCAAATTCTGCATCATCCCCGACATGCGCGGTCGCCTTGCCAGCCGCCCCGCCCACGCCGTGATGCGCGAGGCCGAGAAGCTGGTCGACAGTGGCGTCAAGGAACTGCTGGTCATCAGTCAAGACACCTCGGCTTACGGCGTTGACATCAAACACGCCGAAGACCGTGGCCACCGCGCACATATCACCGACCTTGCCCGGGACCTCGGCTCGCTCGGGGCATGGGTGCGGCTGCACTATGTCTACCCCTACCCGCATGTGCGCAACCTGATCCCGCTGATGGCCGAAGGGCTGATCCTACCCTATCTGGACATCCCGTTTCAACATGCGCATCCCGATGTGCTGAAACGCATGGCCCGCCCTGCGGCGGCGGCAAAAACCCTCGACGAGATCGCCGCTTGGCGCAAAGACTGCCCCGACATCACCCTGCGCAGCACCTTTATCGTCGGCTACCCCGGAGAGACCGAGACCGAGTTCCAGACCTTGCTGGACTGGATGGACGAAGCCCAACTGGACCGCGTCGGCTGCTTTCAATACGAAAACGTCGCTGGCGCACGATCCAACGACCTGCCCGATCATGTGCCTGCCGAGGTTAAGCAGGAACGCTGGGAACGCTTCATGGAAAAGGCGCAAGCGATCTCCGAGGCAAAGCTCGCCGCCAAAGTCGGCCAGCGCCTAGAGGCCATTGTGGACGACATCGACGAAGACGGCATCGCCACCTGCCGCACATGGGCCGACGCGCCGGAGATTGACGGGAACCTGTTTATCGACGAGGGAACGGATGGGTTGTCGGTAGGGGACGTTGTTTCCGTTGAAGTTGATGAGGCGGGGGAGTATGATTTGTGGGGGCGAGCCGCGTCTCGGAAATGATCCGGGGGATAATTTCAGCGGCGCGCGGGCGGAGCCCAACAATATTCATCGTTTTTTTCAGATTAGTGCGCCTCTTATTTGCCCACCAATGAAGAAACAGAACGCCAGATAAGCGATGAGCAGTACCTGGTTCGTTCTTTTACCTAGTCTTTCCAGCTCCCGTTCAAGCCGTCTAATTCGGCAATCATTTTCTTCTGCTTGGGATGCGAGAACCTCAATAATGCAGTCGTTATCTGCAAGGTGTGGTTTCCATTCACTAAATACGTGCCCTTTCACGTCCACGTTCCTGGGTCGAATACTCCACATCCCCAAGAATGCAGAAATGACAAACACGCAAGCTGTAATTAGTGCGACCGGTATTGAAGGCACCAGTTTGGAGCTTGCCGCCAACAATGCTGCAAGGGACGCACAAAACATTGATATTTGTGCCATTCGTGTCTCACTTGCACTTAAGTGCATAAGTGAACCGTCGATTTGGTCTTCCGTGTGCCGGAGGGCATGTGATACAATTTTGTATTGATTTTCGCTTTCCATGAGTCAACCTATGGCAAAAAATCCGAAACCCCCTCCCACTCGCGGCCTTCGCGAAGGAGCGAAAAGTCCAGTGAATAACTCGGCAAATCAGCCGAAGCCAAAACCTAAACCACCAAAAGCTCCACCCAGGCCACCTGCAAAAGACAAATAGGATCGTTTGTTAGCGTTTCCCATTCGCGCAATGATTGCAACGTCAGTCTCGAAATTGCCTTGAAGTATGGGGTGAGTTAGAAACTCGCCCTAGGGCATTGCACAAACCACGCCAGCGCCGTCCCACGGGGCGGCCTCGGCCTGCCATCGCGCAACAGTTTATCTTTCAAACCTATGAGACCAAAGTTCGGCAACCTTCGTCCCAAAAACGCCACCCCAAGGGGCGCACCATCCCCACCGCAGACTTCCAACACCGCGCCGGCGCGGTCGTCATAGGCCCTTGCTCCGCGCTCGTGGGCGCATGCTCAGTTATCGCGCGCTCACCAAACCCCAAGCACAATCCAGGGTAGTTTGCAACCCTCTCGGCGGTACGAAAATCCCGACCTTGCGGCGCATGAGACGCTACTTGTAGGCTCCGACTATCGTCCTCATTTATCGAGCAAATTCATGAAGTTCTTCCTTCCAGCAACCATTGTCTTGGTGACGCTGAGCGCTTGCGCACAACAACCTGAACGCATCAGCCCGTTTTACGTGTCGACAAAAACATTCGAGTCCTATTCCTGCAAACAACTAAGGATTGAAGGCGAACGTCTGTCGCGGAACTTGGACAAATACTCGAAAGCGCAGCGTGAAATCGCCAACCGAGACGCGGGCGTCGCTGGTGTGACGGCGATGGTGTTGCCTTTGCCGACTGTGTTCTTCTTGTCGGGTGGCAATGGGCCGATGGCTGACGAAATCGCCAACACGCTTGGTAAAATCGATGCCATTGAACGGGTCAGCATCCGCAAGGATTGCCCAATCGATCTTCAGGCATCGTGATATCCTGCTAGAGGTCGGACAGCGCCTTGCCATGCTCGGTCCCCGCTTTCGCGGGGATGACAGGTGCGCTCACCGCTTCTTCGCCGCATACCCTCCGCCGGCCCAGAAGGTAAGCCCCAGCAAGAAGCCAAAGTCGTACCAGCCGCCCGAGTTGGGGACTCCGTAGATGCCGACCTCGGATGAGAACCATGAGATGACGAAGGCGAATGGTGCGACGGCGCCGTCGAAGAGTCCCCAGAAGAACCCTCGGGTGCCCTCAACTGCCAATGGTGCGGTTGCGCAGCCTGCCAGCAGAACCACGCCTGCGACCAGTGCGAATGTTCGAAATTTCATAGTCCCCTCCCTTTACGCCTAAGAAAAATATAGGAACGCCTGCGCGACTTCGCAATGATATGCGGCCAGCTCACCAGCCCATCCGCATCGAGACCATCAGCGCCAGAACAACGACCAAGACGCAGGAATTCAATGCGCGGTGGCTGCGCCATGCGCGTTTGAAGGCGTCGTCATCCTGCGCATCAATCGCGGCCCGCATGCGATTGCGCAGCGGCGCGGCGAAACCTTCGGACCCGACAACCACGACAAGCGCCAAACTGGCGCGTAGCCCGTAGCCGGTCACCAGATCGCCAAATGTTTGGATCGCGCCCGACAGGAATAACCGCGCGATCCCGGCCACCAGCGTTGCGACCAGAGACCCCATTATCAGCGGCCCACTGAAGGGGCGGATGGCATGCGCGATTCTCATGCGGTCTTCGGGTGTGGCCCGGGCCATTGCCCCGCCGACCGCCCAGTCGAAAAACACCACGCTGCCGACAAAGACCGTCGCGCTGAGGATGTGGATCAGATGCGCGAGATCAAGCATCAGAGAAGACCGATCAGAATGACACCCCAAGCGACACCAGCGGCGATGGCGGTCACTGCAACCCCCGCGCTGCCTGCGTCTTTGGCTTTTTTGGCCAAGGGGTGTTCTTCCTTTGATATCTGGTCGACGGCGTTCTCAAGTCCGGTGTTCAGCAACTCGGCTGCCAGAACGAGGATGCCCAGCGCCAAAATCAAGGCGCGCTCGCTGGTTTCGAGCGGCAATAGCAATGCCGCCAGACCCGAAATCAGATTGGCCCAGACCCAACTGCGAAAGGAATGTTCTTCCCGCCATGTGGCGACGGTGCCTTCCCAGCTCCAGATGCAGCGGTATTTCAGGCGTTTAAGGAAATAGATCATCGCGCTCCCCTTTTTTGGGGGATGATCCAATAGATGCCGTGCGTTGGCAAGCGACGCGGGCGCTAGGCGCCCAGCGCCTCAAAACGACGGCAATTGCCGCATCGGCTGGGGGCTTGGTCCAAGTCTGGCCCCTCGGCCAAGAGACGGTCGCATTCCGGCACCCAATCGCAGCGGCGACATGTTTCCACCATTTTCGCCCACTCGCACGAGGTGAGCCGATGCTGGTCCATCGCCTCAACCAAATCCACGTTCGTGGCGTTGGCCATACCGATCACGCGCCAATAATGATCCATTGTGTTGCCGATGGGTTTCATAGCCAGCCTCGTTTGAGATGCCTTGAAGGTAGCAAAGCCGATGGTCGCCAGCTTTGACCAATATCAAATCGAGTCGCGAAAGGCGTCCAGATAGGCAGCAACGCTTTCTTTCACGCGG
>JBELFK010000041.1:0-10119 GCA_042092935.1 Paracoccaceae bacterium
GTCAGGTCCGGCAACCCATCCAAGGGATCAATCACATTGCCGCTGGCGTCAGCATAGAGCGCGTTCATCGTGAAATCACGCCGCGCAGCGTCTTCCAGCATCGACGTCGAGAACGAAACGACCGCGCGCCGACCGTCTGTCTCGGTATCTTTCCGGTAGGTCGTAATTTCGTGCGGGATACCGTCCGAGATCACGGTGACTGTGCCGTGGTCAATTCCCGTCGGTACGACCCTTAAACCGGCGTTTTCGGCAAGACTAGTGACTGTTTTTGGCTGTGCATCGGTGCAGAGATCAAGATCAGAAACCTCGGCCCCGAGAAGTGCGTTGCGGACGCATCCACCGACCAGATAGGCTTGGTGTCCGGCATCAGTCAGGGTTGAAAACACCTTTTGCGTCGCCGGATTTTGGAACCAGTCGCCTGAGAGCTTCATTTTTCTACCCTGTCCGCCAGCGCCCTTAGGATGCGGGCCGTTGCGCCCCAAATGTAGTAGGGTCCGTAGGGGACGGTATAGTATTTTCGTTTCTCACCACGCCAGAAGCGGTATTGTACGACGTAGTTTTCGGAATTCATCAAATGGGGTAGCGGTGCTGCAAAGACCTCATCCACTTCGCCCCGCTCAGGAATGATGCGAAAGGGTTCCCGTATGTGGGCTAGGATTGGTGTTACGTTAAAGCCGGTGACGGTCTCATGAGAGGGTAGCGCACCGAGGATTTCCGCGCTTTCGACAGGCAGGCCGATTTCCTCCCATGACTCTCTTAGGGCCGTTTCGGCCAAGTTAGAGTCTGTTTCATCCCGTTTTCCACCCGGAAAGGCAATTTGCCCTGGGTGATGCTTGAGCGACGAAGCGCGTTTGGTCAGGATGACCTCGGTTTGGCCGGAATAAGTCGCTATCGGAATAAGGACAGCGGCATTTCGCAGCTTTCGACCCTCGGGCAGGGCAACGCTCGGATTTAGGTCAAAGTCAGAGGATGGCCGCCCCGTTTCTTTGAGGGCCGCCTTGAGCGAATTTATCTGATCCTGCGTCGTCACGCCTGCGCGTCTTTTCCGACGGTCGCCGGATCAAGATCGTAATGCGCTCCGCAAAACTGACAGTCGGCGGTGATGCGTCCCTCGTCGGTGGTCATATGCGTCAGGTCTTTGGCCGAATAGATCGACAGGCTTTGGCGCACGCGATCCTCGGTACAAGTGCAGCCAAAAGCGATTGGCTGTGGGTCAAACACGCGTGGAATTTCTTCGTGAAACAGGCGCAGCAAAAGGTTCGTGGACGAGACCGTCGGCCCAATAAGCTCAAGCTCTTCAACCGAGTCGAGCAGGATGTTCACGCGGTTCCAGTTGTCGGAATCGTCACCCTGCACAAGGTCTTTCGCCACAAGCAATCCCGCGTCGCCACTGCCTCCTTCGCCAGATGCAAAGGGCGAGGCTTTGGGCATGTGTTGGATCATGACGCCACCAGCGCGCCAGCTTTCCTTGCCGCCCGGTTGCGTGGATTTCCCAAACGTCAGCTCAAACCGGGTTGGAAGCTGCTCGGATTGCGCAAAATACGCTTCGGCGGCGTTCGAAATTGACGTGCCTGCCAAAGGTGTAATGCCCTGATAAGGCTTCATTCCCTGGCCTTGATCGATCAGGACGGCAAAGTACCCCTTGCCAAGCTGCGCAAAGGGAACGCCATCCGGTTCAACGCGGTCTTCATCATAGCTCGCGTAGGCGCGAATTTTTCCCGGCTGGCCTTCTTGCTCGGCGCCATAGTAATCCGTGGCGATCATCCGAACCGGGCCGTTGGTTTGGACTTGCAGAGAAAGTTTCCAGCGCAGTTTTATCGACTGGCCAATGAGCGCTGTCAAAAGCGCCATTTCGGCGACCAATGCTTCAACCGAATTTGGGTAATCGTGCTGCGCCAAGATCCCGCTCAGCACGCCGTCAAGGCGCGCGACGCGTCCTCGGATGTCAGATGCATCCAATTGAAATGGCAGGACCGTATCGTCCCATTCAAGCGCAATTTCAGAGGTCATGGGGTTTCCTTATTGATTAAGGCTTGCCATACATTTTAACCAACGCAGTCACAAGCGCTGCACCATGTAGGTATTCTATCAGTGATCGCAAGATTTGGCGAAGTTCCGAAGGCGGGAAAAAAATACATCAGACGCCCGGGGGTTTATGCTGTTCTCGAGAGGGATGGTGAAATCCTGCTGACGTATCAAGACGCGCCCCACCGCGAATTTCAACTGCCGGGCGGGGGCATTGATCCGGGCGAGCATCCTATCGCTGCCCTCCATCGCGAGGTGTATGAGGAAACCGGCTGGCGCATTTCAACCCCGCGACGGCTTGGGGCGTTTCGGCGGTTTACCTTTATGCCCGAATACGATCTCTGGGCCGAGAAGATGTGTGCCGTTTACGTCGCGCGGCCTGTCGCGAAGATTGGACCGCCGATTGAGCCGGATCACAGCGCCCATTTTGTCACCGCGTCCGACGCGCCTGCATTGATCGACAACGCCGGAGATCGTCACTTTCTAATCAACGCACTTGGCCTACGGTGACTGATACTCAACCATGATGGCGGAAATATCGTCGTCAAGAGAGCCTTTTTCGGGCAGTTCGGCACGCAGTCCAATATAGAGCGCGTCTAGAAATTCCTTCCCTGTAAACGCGATGTTGTTGCGGACCAGCTCAACCACACCGTCATCGCCAAGCTCTTGCCCTGATTGCAGCTTAGCCTCGGTCAGACCGTCCGAACAAAAAAGCAGTCGATCGCCTTTGCTCAGCATGATTTCAAACTGTTCAAAGCCAACATCCGGCAAAAGCCCGATGGGAAACCCGCCATGGCCAAGAAGCTCAATCTCGCCGGAGGCCTTGATGAGCACAGGGCTTGGGTGGCCGGCTTGGGCGATGCGCACGCATCCGGTCGATAGATCAAGAGACGCGAAGTTCATCGTAAAATACTGATCCACACCAGCCTCAACCAAAAGACGTTCATTCAAAAGAGTCGCAACCTCGGCGGGTTGCCGGATGAAGCGCTGGCCGAGGTCGCTAAGACCCAGCGCCACATTTTGATCGAGAAACCGTTCGGACAGGTATCCGCTGATGCGGGCGGTCATAAGCGCCGAGGTGATGCCATGGCCGGAAACATCAATGTTATATAGGCCGACTTGGGTGTCGTTGGCCTGAAACAGGCCCACCAAATCGCCGCCAACATGTCCGCAGGATCGCATTCCGGTGCTGATACGGGTGCCGTTCAACGCAATTTCGCGGGCGGGCAGCAGGCTTTGCTGGATGTCCCGAGCCTGGCGAAGATCGCGGTCCATAGCCTCATGCAGTTCGGTCAGTTCGCCGAGCGTTTCGCGAATTACGGTGTTTTGTTGATGTAATTGACGCTCCATTTTGAGAATACGTTCACCGGCGAAAATTCTGGCGCGGAGTTCGGCTTGATTGACCGGTTTTGTCACGAAATCATCCGCGCCACTTTCCAATCCCAACGCGACCTCACCCTTATCGCTTTTTGAGGTCAGCAGGATGAAATAGCCGTAGGTGTCGCGCTGCATTTCCCGAAACTTTTGGCAGAATTCCAACCCGTTCATTCCCGGCATCATCCAATCGCTGACAATGATGTCTGGTGGAAATTCGGTACAAATTTCAAGCGCTTGAAGGCCTGAGGCAGCCTCATGCACGTCAAATCCCCATTTCTTCAGAAACGATGACAGAATGCGGCGCTGAAGCGTACTATCTTCGACAACCAAGGCCCGCAGGATCCGGTGCGGTTGGCTATTGAGGGCAAACTTCAAGTGTTGATCTGGGCGTGTCATCAGGGTTTGAGAACCTTTCTGGCAACCGGCCTAAATCACAGGCATTAAGCGCGTGTGAATGATAGAATTTTAGCGAGTATTGCCCCCTCGTTAATTCTTTTTTCACAGGCGCGGGACGATCCTTGGCGAATGATTGACTGGACTCACATCGGGCGGCTCGAAGACGATTTCGGCGTCGAAGAAGTGTCAGCGCTCGTGCCGGTTTTTTTAGAGGAGGTTGAAAACGCGATACAGCCGCTGCGGGACGGGGGTGCGCCGACGGAAATGGCGCTTCATTTCCTGAAGGGTTGCGCCGTGACTTTGGGCTTTTGTGAGCTTGCCCAGCGCGCCGGTGAAGGTGAAGGTCAATTGAAGCAGAATGAGAAAAGCCTACCAGACACTGAAGGGATTATATTGGCCTATACCCGTGAAAGAGAGGAGCTGTTGGCGAAATTCCGGCAGCAATAGCGCCATTCAGATCACAAACTGGGCCAAGGTCTCGTCATTGGTGATGTCGCTATAGGTGAACCCAGCCGCGTCGAGCTTTGCGAAGAGAACGGCAAAATCATCCGGGCTGGTGGTCTCAATCCCGATCAACACCGAACCGAAATTCCTGGCCGATTTCTTAAGATATTCAAACCGCGCAATATCGTCATTCGGACCCAAAATGCCCAAAAACTCTTTCAACGCACCGGGGCGTTGCGGCAGCCTGAGAATGAAATACTTTTTGACGCCCGAAAATCTCTGCGCGCGTTCTTTCACTTCCGGCAACCGCTCAAAATCGAAATTTCCGCCCGAGGTGACGCACACAACTGTTTTACCCACGATTTGGTCGCGAATACTGTCCAACGCATCAATCGACATGGCCCCCGCGGGCTCTAACACAATGCCTTCGATATTGAGCATTTCCATCATGGTCGCACAAATACGATCCTCGGAGGCAATTTCGACGTCGTCTGGATCAAACTGTTTTAAACGCTCAAACGTTTTTGTCCCGATACAGGCCACTGCCGCACCGTCAACAAAGGTGTCTATCGTGGCCAATTTCACCGGTTTTCCGGCCACCAAAGCCGCACTAAGGCTTGCGCCACCTTTCGGTTCAACAAAGGTATAGTCAACATCGTTGCCAAAATATGACGTTACACCGGCGGCCAACCCGCCTCCGCCGACTGGCAGCACGACGCAATCTGGAAGGCGCGCAAGCTGCTCTTCAATTTCAACCGCGACGCAGGCCTGACCCTCAATCACATCCACATCGTCAAACGGCGCGAGGAAGTGACCGCCTTCGCTTGCGCAAAACGTTTGGGCGGCGGCAAGCGTGTCATCGAAGTAGTCTCCCACAAGGCGAATTTCGACCCAATCTCCGCCAAATATCCGCGTTTTCAGGATTTTCTGTGCCGGAGTCGTCACCGGCATAAAGATCACGCCTGTCACCCCGAAATGCTGACAGTTGAACGCCACGCCTTGCGCGTGATTGCCCGCGCTTGCGCACACAAACAATGTCGTTTCGGGTGCATCCGTCATCGTTTTTCGCATCGCGTTAAAAGCGCCGCGAAGTTTGTAGCTGCGCACAGGCGTCAAATCTTCGCGTTTCAAATAGATTTCAGCGCCGAAACGCTCGGACAGATGGGCGTTTTTTTGCAGCGGAGTCGCCGGAAACAGGTTGCGCATATGGTGAAGCGCGACAACGGCATTGTCTTGAAAATTTGTCATGCCACCCTCACTGCCGCAAGGCTTTGGCTATGGCAAGGAAATCTTAGGTCGTCACTACGCAGGGCCCGGGCGACCCGAAACGGATCGCCCGAAAAGGTTCAGGTCAATTCGCGCCGTTCGATGGCGACGCCATAGATCGTGGTCAAAAAGCTGATGCCGATCATGGTGAGAATGACGTTGAGGGCGATCACAAAGATCATTCCGACGATGCCTAGAAATGCTGTGGAAAGCCCAACGATAATCCCAATGACAATTGCAATCAGGATGAAGAAAACATAGGCGGCTATGATTGCGCCTGCATAGCCCTTGGTCGCCTCCCACGCGGCTGACAGCTTCATGCTTCGACCAATCGCCGCGGCTGGAAGAACCACGTATAGCCGCGCTGCAACCACGTTTACGGCCAAGCCGCCAACGATCATAATAGCGCCGCCAGCGACCACCAGGATTGAAGAGCCGGTTGCCATAATCAGCCCCCCGACCAAACCAAACCCTGCAAAGACCGCGATCACAACGACCGCAAGCAAAAGCCCGTGACCAAAATACGACAGCATCCGCGAGCCGTTGAACGCTGGCAAAGTCCCGGTTGGCGTTTCTTCCAACAGAATATAGCGATGCCATGCGACCGCGACCCAAAGCACGGCAAACGCCTCAATCATCGCGGCGAGGAATACTTTTCCTTCGTTAACAGCGTCATAGGGCTGCGGATTCATCATATCCAATCCGGTCTGTCCCATAACGACCTCCCGCCCAAAGAGCAGAAGGGTCAGCACCATCGCCCCAATCAGCGGTATTGAGATCCGCAGCGCCACACCAAAATTGTTAAACACCATATTCATGGAATGTCTTAAAATCTGCCAACTCAGCATTTTTTTCTCCTAAAATTTGCCGTTGACCATAACTGGAAACCTATATCTGACAAGTCCGGTTTTCCGCTGTGCTTGCCCCTGATCGCAAAAACCGTTATCGCCCGCGATAGATCAGTAAACAAAGGATTCTCAGCCGATGTCCGCGCCCAAAAAAGTCGTCCTGGCCTATTCTGGTGGCCTTGATACCTCGATCATTTTGAAGTGGCTGCAAACCGAATACGGTTGCGAAGTCGTTACGTTCACAGCCGATCTCGGCCAGGGGGAAGAGCTTGAACCGGCCCGCGCAAAGGCTGAGCTTCTCGGGATTAAACCCGAGAACATCTACATCGAGGATATTCGCGAGGAATTCGTTCGCGATTTCGTCTTCCCGATGTTCCGCGCGAATGCGGTTTACGAAGGGCTTTACCTTTTGGGGACGTCAATCGCGCGGCCGCTGATTTCGAAGCGTCTGGTTGAGATTGCCGAGGCGACCGGTGCTGACGCGGTTTCCCACGGCGCGACCGGCAAGGGCAACGATCAGGTTCGCTTTGAGCTGGCGGCCTATGCGCTGAATCCAGACATCAAGGTGATTGCGCCTTGGCGCGAATGGGATCTGTCTTCGCGCACGAAGTTGCTTGAATTTGCCGAACAAAACCAGATTCCGATTGCCAAGGACAAACGCGGCGAGGCGCCGTTCTCGGTGGATGCCAATTTGCTGCACACGTCCTCTGAAGGCAAGGTTTTGGAAGATCCGGCAGAGCAGGCTCCAGACTATGTTTATCAGCGCACGGTTTCACCCGAGGACGCGCCGGATGTGCCAGAGTTCATCGAGGTCGGTTTTGAAAAGGGCGATGCCTGCTCAATCAATGGCGAGGCAATGTCGCCGGCAACGATCCTGACAAAGCTGAACGACTATGGCCGCAAGCACGGGATTGGCCGCCTCGATTTTGTCGAGAACCGGTTTGTCGGGATGAAGTCGCGCGGTGTCTACGAAACCCCCGGCGGCACCATTTTGCTTGAGGCCCACCGCGGGATCGAGCAGATCACGCTGGACTCTGGCGCCGGCCATTTGAAAGACAGCTTGATGCCGCGCTATGCCGAGTTGATTTACAACGGCTTCTGGTATTCGCCCGAGCGTGAGATGCTGCAAGCCGCTATCGACAAGTCACAGGAACATGTTACCGGTACGGTAACCTTGAAGCTATACAAAGGGTCGGCCGTGACAGTTGCCCGCGCGTCCGCGCATTCGCTTTATTCCGAGGCTCATGTCACTTTCGAAGAAGATGCGGGTGCCTACGATCAAAAGGACGCGGCGGGCTTTATTCAGCTCAATGCGCTTCGCCTGAAGCTGCTTGCAGCGCGGGATCGCCGATTGAAATAGGCTTTCCTGTTCACAAAGCAGGCCCACCTTGCGTCATCGGGTGCCTTTTCTACGCGATCTCAAAAACGTCGCCGTTTAGCAGGACCCTGATCGCGTCAAGCTCTCCGTCCACGATGGCCCAGAGAATTTGGCCGGTCGGAATATAGGTTACAAATGCCTCATCGATCCCGCTTTCACCTGCGTCGGGTGTTTCGGCGTATTGGACGATGAAGTCCGAGGCATTCGCATTAGCACCGCCGAACATCAGCACGTCACCTTCGGGGGCGTAGTAGTCTGTGATCCAATCGCTGCCATGTCCTAGGATGCCCTCGTGATAGAACCTGTCGGCCCCTGCGCCACCGGTCAATGCGTCGTGCCCCCAGCCGCCATTGAGAAAATCGTCACCATTCCCGCCGAAAAGCGCGTCCGCGCGCGACGATCCGGTAAGAATATCATCTCCGTCGTCACCAAATATGCGGTCCGCCCCGGTGCCGCCAAGAAGGTTATCATTGCCCTCGCGGCCATAGACCTGATCGTTGCCGGGTCCTGCAAACACGAAATCGTCGCCCGGGCCAGCGTCAATTGTATCCGACCCAGCGCCCGCATTTAGCGTATCGTCGCCGAGATAGGCCAGCAATTGATCGGCAAAGTCGCTGCCCTCTAACCTCTCGGTGCTGTTTGAGCCCAAGATGGGCGCAGTTTGGCTTAAATAGTCTCGAACTTCGCCATCAACGATGCTGTAGGTCCAAAGTCCGACCTCTCCGCTGTTGCCGTCAGTTTCGTCAATCTCAAGCAGGTTCGAGGGGCCAAACAGCACATCAGGGCCGTTTGGATCAAACAACCCGACAGATGCCCCTAAATCGTCTTCAGCGGTGCCGATGGTCCAGTCAATCTTTTCATATCGAAAGGCGATGTCGAAATCACCGCCGCCTTGATCGAAGAGTTGCATTTGGAAAACGTTCGTCAGCTCGGCATTGCGCCTGTAAACGCCAACATAGGACCAGGTCACAGTAAATATGTCGTTTTCAGTGTCTATATCAGCCCAAATCGCGCCACTTTCCAACCCCTCTCCATCAAGGCGGACGTCTACATCACCCCAAAAAGGGGCCAGTATCGGAACGCTATAAGATAGATCGGCCGTCACGTAGGACGAAAAGGGCGCACCAATGGAAACCGTCCCGTTTGTATTGATGTAGAGAATGGGGTTGCGAAATAGTTGGCCGAATATCAGCAGGCCGTCGCGGAAGATGCCCGAGACATCAACGGCGTAGGAGCCGTCATCATTGCGTGGAACCATGAGTTCCCCCAACCCGATCGATCCGCCAAGCCCGCTTTCGATTTGTCCTGTGCCACCAATTGCCATTGCGACCCCCTTGCCCACAGTTTGGCATTGGGGCGTGATGGGTTTGTAAACAGCCTTTCGAATAGTGCTTAGGCTTTGATTAAACTGAGAATTATCAAATGCGTCGGGGCAATCTGTGAGCGCCGCAATTGAGTTAACGTTCTCTCACCAAACCGTGCGACGACGCAGTATTCCCTTCACATGTGACTGAAACAGTTTGCCGCAATTGCTCGCTGTCAGGATCACATGATGTCAGAAAATTCTCCACGATTGGACCTCCCCTATATTCAGGCCGCTCAGGCCCAAAAACATATCACTCATAATGAAGCGATCGAGCGCTTGGACGCGCTCACGCAGCTTGTCGTGTCGGATTTTGAGGCCTCGGCACCTCCGGCCATTCCCTTGGCTGGCGAGACCTTTGCGTTGGGCGCTTCGCCAACTGGGGACTGGGCTTCAAATGCCAACGATCTTGCCTTTTGGACCGGATCGGGATGGCTATTTGTCACGCCTCAATCCGGCTGGAGAGCCTGTCGGGCCTCGGACCAAGAGTTGCGCATTTGGAATGGAACCGAATGGGCGGCGGCGATTCCATCGATTGAAGCCCTGGACCTTCTGGGGATCAATACCTCGGCGAGCACAACAAATCGTCTATCTGTGTCCGCGCCAGCTACGCTGTTGAACAACGAAGGCGCTGGGCATCAGTTGAAAATCAACAAGGCCAACAATGGTGAAACTGCTTCGGTATTGTTCCAATCAGGTTGGGTTGGTCATGCTGAAATGGGGTTGGCAGGTGACAATTCGTTTTCGCTGAAGGCCAGTGCGGGTGGCGCAAACTGGTACACCGCGCTCCAAGTTGATCCGGTTGCCAGGACCATTTCACTAAACCCTGTTGGCGCTCCGACGCTAACGCTTAGCGAAGGATCGGTGCAGATCGACAAGCCGGTCACGGGGACCGCCGTTCAAGCTGAAACCACCGACTCGACGGCTGGCCGGTTGATGCCCGTCGGCGCATTCGGGCTGGGCGCACCGGGGGCCTATCTGAGCGACATCAGTGCAGTCGATAATTCGATAGCGCCCGGGCT
>JBELFK010000041.1:10219-19495 GCA_042092935.1 Paracoccaceae bacterium
CGGGGGCCTATCTGAGCGACATCAGTGCAGTCGATAATTCGATAGCGCCCGGGCTGTATAACCTTAACAGTCTCACGACAGACGCGCCGCGCTCAACCGGATTGCAGCACCTGTTGCATACACGCCGATCGAACGCGGGTGGCGAGGCGCAGGTTGCCTTGGTCGAGGATGATGGCAGCATGTTTTACCGCGCGCGTTCCTCGGGCGCGTGGCAGGGCTGGCAACAAATCGCAACCAGCAACCACTACACCGGAAATTTGAGTGACCCTGAAACCGCCCCGATCTTTGAGCGGGGTACAAATGCCAGTGGTGAATACACGCGCCTTGCAGATGGCACCCAATTCTGCTGGCACGAAGTCCCCTTGACCTATATTTGGGCGCGCGAGCTTTACGGCTCGTGGAACTTTCCAGCCACATTCATTTCGCCCGCAAAGGTCTTTTGTAGTGTCGAATTTTACTCGCTTTTGACGTCGGCGACACCAGACGTTGACGCGATCTCAACAGCCACGGTCGAGGGTGCCTCGGCTTCTGGTGCTCAGTTCCGCTTGATGCGGGCGGCGGGGCAAACCGATTTTGTGGCGGCGGATACCGTCAATGTCACCGTTCTTGCTTTTGGTCGTTGGAAATAGGGAAACCGCTATGCTTATTACTTTTCACCCCCAGCGCAGTGATAAAAAACTGGTGCTTTCCAAAACAGGTGATGCCCTTTGCATCAATGGAGAAACCTTTGACTTTGCCGACGTCCCCGAAGGGGGCATGCTTCCTGCCACGGCGATCAAGTCCGAGTTCATCGGCGGGCCGGTCACCCGCGAAGACGGGACTGTTCGCGTTCACATCCTTCTGCCCCATCCCGCCTCTGCGGGTGAGGCTTGCCGGTTTCCTAAAAAGTTTATGGCCTCAAAAGACGGGGCCATTCCCCTGCCTGAACAAGGGGGCAAGTGATATGGCAAACGTCGACATCAGCCAGATTGAAACAGTCGAAATGGCACAAGACAAAACCCGCCAACGTTTGTTGGCTCTTTTGGCCGAAATGCGCTGGCGCAAGGAAACAAGCGGTGTGAACATCACCGAGGACGCGGTGTTTCAATCGGATCGCACAACGCGGACCGAGCTGGCTTCGCTTATCACCAACCTAAACCTCGGAACGATCAACGCGCCAGTGACCTGGAAAGCCCTGTCGGGATGGGAAGTTCTGGGCGAAGATCAATTGCGGCAAACGCTGTGGCTTATCAATGAGCATGTTCAGGCTTGCTTTGTGGCTGAAAAAGCTGTCGCGACTCGCGTCACATCCAGGGACCTGATGGCCGAGGATCAACTGGCGGGCGCATTTGAAACCGCGTTTGAGACCGCCAGAAACAGCGCCGCCTAGAATAGGAAATCATCCGCTCCCCAGCTTTCGACATCAATGGGGCGACTGTTTTTGGTGAAGACCTCCAATACTTCGTCGCCCCAAACGATCTTGGCACCATATGAGGCTTCACTGATACTCAGGTCTGACCACGCATAGAGGCTTCCCCAGCCGCCGAGGTGAATTCGGTCTTCTCCTTTCGCAAAGTCGGCTATCTTGTCCTTGGTTCCATCGCTATCGAACACAAAGACATCAGCGCCGTTTTCGCCGGTTAGAACGTCAGACCCAGCGCCATCGATCAAAACATCATCGCCAGCCCTGCCGATCAATGTGTCATCGCCGTCCCCACCAAGGATCACATCGTCCATCCACCCGCCGGTCAAAACATCTGCGCCGTCGGTGCCAAGGGTTGCGCCGCCCGTTCGGGACAAATCGATGCTCAGTTGCGCGACGCCTTCGCCCAACGATCCTGAAGCAAAAATTTGAACTTCTTCGCCGACAACTTGCGCTGCAAGGCTTGCCAGAGACCCAATGTTCCAATCCGTGTTCTGCGCGATTGAAGTATGATCGAACAGGCGTCCGTTGGGCAAAACTTCAATCAAACTCAAACCGAGATCGTTTCCCCCGGCAATTATGAAGTCTCGGTCGCGCCACTCGAATGTCGCCAGCTCTGTGACGTTGGCAAACCGGCTATCGCGACTATCCCAGATTTGATCGGCGGGGAAAAACACGCCTTCTGCGTTCAGCCTGACTGAAATGATTGAGCTTGCATTGGCCGACGATGCGATCACGAAGGATTGGCCGGCAACCTCAACGATTTCGAGGTCGGACATGCCGGCGATCCAAAGCCCATCTTTTGATCCGATTGAGTCGATCAAAACCAAGTCGTCGCCTTGTCTTTCGAATGAGGACAACCCGTTTTCGCTAAAAGACCCGGCGACGACAAATTCCCGCGTGCCGATTTGTGCCGACACCAAGTTCGACACGTCGGCAACAGTATCCTTTGGCCCGCCGCTGTAGGTGTCGATCAAGTCGAATGTGGCGTTTGCATCCATCGACAGCAATGCCAGTTCATTTGGCGCGGGTCCCGTTACGACGTATTCCTGACCTAGGCGAGCGACAGCGCCATAGATCGTTAAGGCAGAACCACCCAATGAGGCGGCGGTTACCGCGCCCCCCTCATAAACAACGGCTCTGTTTTGAAGATGATCCCAAAACCAAATTTGTTCGTCCATGAACTCCGCTTCAACGGGATTCAGGTTTGGGATCATCGCGTTCAGGTCAGTTGCATTCAGCAAACTGGCCAACGTCCATTCGTTCAATTCAAAACTCAGAATTTGGGCGTCGCCGACCGAGACAATCTGCAACCGATCCATCGAAAACCCGATCTGCGCCGCGTTAAGGTTAGAATACCCGCCAATCACGCCAACAAACGTAAATTCAATCATCACTTCCCCCCAAGCTGGCTATGGGGAAAAGTCGCTGCTTTTCACGCGGTTTCTTGCGCTACATTATGTCAGCATGGCGGCGTTTCGCTAAAATGATCGTCGATTTAGCCCGTGGCAACCATCGGTCGGGCCAGGGTTTTTCCAATGTGCAACCAGTGCTCGATGGATACATCCTCTCGGTGCATGCAGTCATCCGGCAACGCGGGGTCGGTAAGCTCAAAGCTCGGCTGCACTTCCCTTTGCGAGGCAATTAATGCCGCGTTATCCTCGGCAAATGCCGCGTTAAGTTGTGCGATTTCAGCGCGGGTTAACACATATGTTGGGCGGTGGTTTTTCAACACGGTCTGGGTGGCCGACCGTAGCGATTCCGAGGCTACATAAGGCTCGGCCAGCAAGTTTGCCGCCCACTGCGAAAGGGCGTGCGGTGATTTGTTTGAATGACCTTGTTTTACCACGCGCAGATCTGCGGGCGGTTCTTTTATACCGCATGAACACAATGCAGCTGAAAGGATGCCGTTTTTCTTGGTTTTAACCGTCTCAAAATCCACAAGCGCAATTTCCTCGGGTGCAAATGCGATCCGCAATCGGTGCATTAGATCACCATAGCGCATATAAAGCCCCTGACATCGGCCAGTTTCAATTGCCTCTTGCACCAAATCAGGCAATCGGGGGGGCGAGCGGGATCGTGAAACCTCAAGGTAAATGGATTGCAGAAATCGCCATTGCGGGCGCAGGAAACACAAAACCGTAATGCGATCAAAGCCTGACAGTTTGTGTCTAAGCCACTGAAAGTCCACCGACCTCGACCTTTCGGCGCGCGAAAACTCTTCAGAGCTGAGGAAGACGGAGGTCTCGCTTTGCGAGTAGGTTTTATTCACCCACTCCAAAGCCGCCTCGCCCCCCGTTTTGAGATGAAATGTCTTGGGCAAACCGACTGACGACGCGATCAGCCCATGATGACCCGAGTGACGGTAATGTAGGCGCGGATAGACGATCCCATGCCCCGCGAGCTTCGTCGTGTTCGTCCAAAAACTATCCTGAATTGTCGTCGTGCCGGTTTTGTGTGTTCCGATGTGCAAGATCAAGTGGCTCATCGACCCAGAACCTCGCTCACCGCGCGCAGATTAAGATCGCCAAACCGATCGCATGGCTCAAGCATCGCGGATTCACCCCACTCGTTCCAAGCGTTTATAAACACTTCATTGCGATAGCTGTTGCTCAATCTTTGCGCCTGTATCCCGGCCAACCACTGCCGAAACCCCGCGGGCGTTGCACCATGGGCGATATGCCCGCTTGAACCGCGTCTTGGGGAATTGTCCCAGCTCGGCATCGCGCCCACAATTGTGTTTGACGCAACTTTCTTCTGCACGGCACGCTCTGCAAGAGTCTGATAATCATAGAGGATTCCAGCAAAGCCACTCACCAATCCTTTGGGAATCCGTTCTTCGGCAAGGCAATCAGAGGGTTCAAAAAACCCGTGCGGCGGCATCTCGATCCAAAAATCGACCAAGTTAAAGGCGTCCTGAGTCTGGGTGTGGAACCTGACACCGCCAAGCTCGATCTCTCCCAATCCGAGGTCGCGCAATGCTGAGCGTAGCCGCGAAATATTGGACTTTGGCGCTGGCAAATCCTCAGGGCGGTAGATGACAAATCGTCGTCGTGACCCGTCTGGCCGTTGATAGCGGGAGTCGCGTAAATAGGGTGCCAATTGTTGCGCCAAATCAACTTCAAACCCCGCCGGGTACTTTTGGGCCATCAAGATTTCACCGCTTAGACCGTCCCAATTTCGACGCCAGCTTTCATTGACCCAACAAAGGTAAAACGGAAACGCAACGTTCGGGTTTTGAAGAAGCAGATCTAACGGCTTCTCCAACAATCGCTTGCGACCAAACCAATAGAAATAGACGCAAAACCCATCAATTCCATGCTTTTTTGCAAGCTGGGCTTGCCGTTCCATGACATATGGGTCGCTGAGATCATAGGCGCAGTCTTCGGTTTGTGGGCGCCGCAGAATATGGTTGTTGAACAGGGGTTGCGCGCGTTTTAGCGCCGCCCATTCGGTGTAACCATCGCCCCACCAGGCATCATTCTCGGGCACCCGATGGTATTGGGGTAGATAAAACGCCGACACATAAGATGGCCTACTCTTTGGCGCGGGTGTGGGCCGCCGGCTGAGTTCGGACGTTTCGATTATGGTTTGCCCAGTCGCCAACGCCAACTCGCCAACCACACGCTCAACCGCGTGGGCCGTTGTCCCGTCAAGTGCACCGGTTTCATCCTCAAAGTCGTTTGCATCAAGCTGTAGCGATTTCAAAAGACCCAACGTGAAGGGCTTGATCCAAAACATCGACCCCGAGGGAAAATAGGGGTAATCCGAATTAATCTTTAAGCCAATTCGGTGCAAAAGGCCCTCAGTCCGGCACTTGTTGGTGCCCCACCATTTCTTTGAGCGTAGAATCTGGCCATCTGCGGCCCAAATCGCAAGATCCGTATCTGCAAGAAACTTCGCAAGAAGATGAGGCGTCTTCGGTGAAACGATGCCGCGGATCAGACGCCTTCGCCATCGGTCACCATCGGCACGGTGCACCGAGCGTTTGGTGTGGAGTTTGCAAACCGCTTGATAATCATCAAACACCCCCGCGTTCAAAAGGCGCAGGAACGGAAGGATGTCTCGCCCCTTGTTTTCAACGATAAAGACTTCAGCGTCGGGACAGTCGTTTTCAATCTGCGCCTTTAGCTCAACCGTCTCAGGCCCGCAGTAGGAAAGGGTCACAAAGATATCCATTTCGAGACTAAGTCCGCTTAAAATGTTCTGAATTTCACCCCAAAGCTCTTGATAGTGTACGTGGATATGGCAGGCAAAGTCGGCGCGTACGGACCGATTTCTGGGGGTAATGGGGACATGGTATCGGGTTGGAATCGGAGCCGGTGCCGGAGCATCGAAAATGCGCCTGTTTTCTGACCGGCCTTTTGTCAGCCAGTGCCAATAGGGCGAAACACCGGCATCTGCGACGTCCGGGTTTAGACGCAGATAGGCCATGGGCTGAAAATAGGCGTTTGGGGACAGTCCCAAGCGCTCACCAAACACCGCATAATGGCGGCGCGAAAAAAGCGCATACAACCAATGATTTCCTGGAATTTGCGGCCGGTAGTGCCGATGGTCAAAATCTCCGCTACGGGCAATTTCAAAAAGTGCGCCGCGTTGAGCGGGGTTTGGGAATGCCAAGGCAAAAATCGTCTCTATTCCCGCCCAAATTGACCAGATTATATGCATAATCCACCGAGCATTTCCGACGATCACCGCCGTCATGTCAGAGCGTCCGCCAGCTGATTTCGTCGCGCTTTCAGGCCCAGCAACCCAATCGCCATGCACGAAAGTCCAACGCCAAGGACATACCGCGTAGAGGCGAGTTCGCCCTCATATGACGGATAAATTCCCGCGCGAAATGTCGAAATGACATGCGCAAGCGGATTCCACAGTGCCCAATCGCGATAGGGATCGCCGATGTCATCAACCAGAAAGAATACGCCTGAAATGATGATAAGCGGCCGCAAGAGTGCCGCCCAGACGCGCGGCCACACGGGAATTTCGACTGAAAGCCAACACCCCAAGACACCAAACCCGAGGCTTAGAACCGCCAAGGCCAAAAGTGCTGCCCCCAGCTGCAAAACCCGAAAGATTTGTGGGTCGCGCAGGAATGTCGAGAGGCCACCGATCATCACGGTCATGACGATCGTTTGCGTGAGCAACGCAAGTGTTCCGCGGCTTATAATCAAGTCGGTGAAACCAATGTTGGCGAATCCCAAAAGGGGGCGGGAAAAACGTATCGACACCGTCATTTTCTGTGTCACGTCCTGAAACATTGTCAGCGGCAACAGGCCTGATGCGTAAAATAATGCGAAACTTGTCCCCAATGGCGGGGCGGGAAGCGCAATCATGAACACGACCGTTAGCAAGGTAATGCCAATCAAAGGCTCTAACACCGCCCAAATCACAGTATTTCTGTCGATCCTTCCGCCTGATTCAGCTTCGCGCAGAATCAGCGCCACAAATATGCGGAGTGACGGGGCAGCTCGGGACGTTCGCAATTTTTTGACCTTTTCGAATCTCTGAAATCACCATCGCCGGAAACTATTTAGAAGGGGTTTACGCCTAAGTTGGAGTCGACTCGGGTTAGGAACACATGGCCAATCTCTACGAATTGCATACAGATCGACGTTTGGATCAGCCGCCAGGGCATGCGGCGGAATTTCAAATGCGGGCAGGGCAAAAGCGCCTGATTGTCAGCTTCATTTTGTTCGTATTGCTGCCGCTTTCGGTTCACGCGGCCTATGTATTCGCCCTCGCAAGTGACCGTTTTGTTTCCTATTCCGGCTTCTCGGTTGGAGCCGAAAATTCGGGCGCTAACTTGGGCATATTGGACAGTTTGACCAGCCTTTCCGGGGGCGCAAAGACGGACTCTGCTATCGTTTACGACTTCTTGCGCAGCCCTGCTTTTGTTGAACGCTTGCAGCAGCGCATCGACGTATCGCTAACTTTTTCCCCGCGCGGGTTTGACGCTTTATTTTGGCCGCCGCCCGACAGTTTGGAATCCACGACCCGCAGATGGCGGCGGTTGGTGTCTCTGTCGCTTGATTCCCGCTCGGGCGTTATTTCGGCGCGTGTTTCCGGCTTTCAGTCTGACACCGCGATAGACATCAATCGCATCATGCTGGATGAGGCTGCAACAATGTTGTCCGCGCTGTCACAAGATATGAGAGAGGATTCAACCGCGATCGCCAAGCAGACGGTCGATCAGGCCCGGGCCGAATTAAGTGCGGCGCGCAAAGACTTAACCGCATTTCGCGCGAAAACCCGCATTGTCGATCCTGCGGCTGAGCTTGAAGGGCGTTTGGGGTTGACGGCTTTGCTTCAATCCCAGCTTGTCGAGGCCAAAATTGCATTGGGCTTGCTGCGGGAAACGAGTTCTTCAACTGACGCGCGGGCGCAAGCGGCCTCACGAAAGGTTTCGATTATTGAGGATATGTTGGAAGCTGAACGTCAGAGTATCGGACGCGGCGAAGAGGGCTTTGCCGAGACGGCCGCTGAGTTTGAAAGCAGGCAGCTTGAGGTTGAGTATGCACAAGAGCGTTATGTTGCTGCGCTCGCAGCGCTTGACGCTTCGGTGGCATTGGCGCAAAGCAAGTCCCGCTTTCTGGCGATCCACATCCAGCCCACCCAACCCGACGGGCCAGAATTGCCCCGCCGTTGGCAGTCGCTGGCCGTAACCGCTGCGTTTCTGTCACTGGCTTGGGTCATACTTGCCGTTGGGTTTTCCGGCGTTCGGAGAGAGGCGTGATCGCACTAGAAAACATCTCGAAAACTTTCCAAAACGGCAAAAGTCGCAGACCGGTTTTGAACGGTGTCTCGGCCTGCCTCGGACGGGGTGAAACCGTCGCTTTGTTGGGGCGGAATGGGGCGGGAAAGTCGACGGTTCTGCGACTTTTGGCCGGAATTCTTAGGCCTGACATCGGGCGGGTCGTAACGCGTGGTGCAATATCCTGGCCTGTCGGTTTTGCTGGTGGCTTGCACGGTGATATGACGGGGGCGCAGAACATCCGCTTCGTGGCGCGCATTTATGGTCGGGATACCTCGGACATGGTGCGCTACTGTCGTCTAATGTCTGAGTTGGGCGACAGTCTGACCAGACCCGTTCGCAGCTATTCGTCCGGCATGCGGGCGCGGCTGGCGTTCTCGATGTCGATGGCGGTTCCGTTCGACTACTACCTTATTGACGAAATAACCTCGGTCGGTGATCTCACCTTTCGTGAAAAGAGTGAGGCTATTTTGTCAGCACGTCTTCGCGAAACAGGCGGCATCGTTGTTTCCCATTCCTTGGGATCACTGCGACGGATGTGCACGTCCGGGTTGGTGCTTGAGGGCGGTAAACTCACCCATTTTCCAGACGTTGAGGACGCAATTCGCCAGTATCAGAGACTTCTTTCGCCAGCCTAGCCCAGCTTTCGCGACGCCATCTTTCGATAGGCCGGCATCACGCTTTCGACCAAATCGGCCAGCCTGCCAGTGAGCTTGGGCAAAGGGCCTTCGGACGCCGCGAAACCCGTCGATTTGTGAACAGCGTCATACCAATGCGCGCCCCAAACACCGTCGGCTTCGTGACCCCCTTTGGGCCAAGACAGCATCGCGTCGTCCCACGTGAGTCCGATGGCGCCACATAGCTTTTCCAACACGCTTGCGGGGTTGTCGCGAATGTCAAAACTGTCAACCACCACCGGCTCTTGGCCGAGGCCAAGCACATAGTCGTATAGCTCGAGCTGCTGCAAAAACCCGATGTCGGATTCCTGCACGCCCGGGTATTTCTTGGCAAAGCTCGCAACGACGCGCGCGGGATGTCGGATCAAAAAGACGTTGGTCACCTCGGCCATCCACCGACGAGGGATGCCGGGGACCATATGCTGTGTCATGTGTTTTTGATAGAA
>JBELFK010000042.1:0-19449 GCA_042092935.1 Paracoccaceae bacterium
CTGCGAATGCTGCCGCCCCTACCCCGGTAGAGAATGCGCGACGTGTCAAAACTGTTTGTTTGCGGGTCATGGGACCAACCTCGATTAGGGTACCTGCTTCCTTGTTAGATTACCCAATCGCATGGTTTCCCTGAATAGCTGGGCGGTTGGTTTTTTGTAACTATATGTATCGCTATCAAGGCTCTGTGAGCGTTTTTGCTATTCTCACGTGGCGAAAGGTTTGAGCACAACACGCGTCTGGATCGGGACTTGCTCGTATAACTCGACAATTTGGTTGTTCGTAAGCCTCGCGCAACCGTTCGAGACGCGTCGACCGATCGTCTTCGGGTCCGTGGTTCCGTGAATCCTTAGGTATGTGTCTCCTCGACCCGGTTGAAAGAGGTACAACGCTCTTGCACCCAGTGGATTTTTTAGTCCCCCAGGAACACCGCCGGCAAAACGAAGATATCGGCCCGGCTCTCTGCTTATCATTGCAGGTGTCGGCGTCCAGCGCGGCCACTTTTGCTTGCGCGCGACATAGAACTCGCCGGATTCATAGAGGCCTTCCCTGCCAATTCCGACCGTGTACCTGACCGCACGATGGTTCGGCAAAGTCCAAAACAACGCGAACTGGTTCGGATCGACATGTATTTCTCCCGGCTTCCCTGCCTCGGAATACTCAACTTCGCGCGGCAAATGCTCAGGAGGCACGACAGATGGTCCGATGCGGCGATCATGCTCTGCGTCACTATGAGCAAATGCTGTTTTTCCGCACACGGAAAGAGCAATAACAGACGTCAGAAAATGTCTTCGTTTCATATACGTACCTTGGGAAATTATTGTGTTTTGAGGTTAGTAATAGCATGCGCTATACGTGGCGAAAGAGACTCTTGTCGCGAGGTGCCGGCACCCGGCCTGATTGGCAGCGTGATTTCTGCGCGGAGCCCCGCATCAACGCGATTTTTCAACAAAATGGAACCGCCGTGCTCAAGGACGATACTTCGCGCAATTGACAGCCCCAAACCATGACCGCCCGTTTCTTGTGATCGCGACGTCTCAAGTCGGACATAAGGCCCGAAGACGGCCTCTAGTTGATTTTCGGGGATGCTGGGCCCATTGTCGTCAACGGCGATCACTACCTCATCGCCCGACCTTTCCCAAGATACTCTGGCCTCGTTCCCATAGCGGATCGCGTTCTCAATCAGGTTTCTCATGGCGCGCCGCATCGCACTTGGCTTCACAGATGCGATCAGGGGCCCTTCGCTGTTCATTTGAACCTTGTCCAACCCCATACCGGTAATCAGATCATGAAGATCAATGGATTGGACGTCTTCATGCTGGCCCACACCCTTCGCGAAATCCAGAGTTGCATCGACCATTTGTTGCATCTCTTCGCTCGATGTCACTAAGGATGCGCGTGTATCCTCATCATCTACCATCTCTGCCCGCACGCGAAGGGCGGTCAGAGGGGAACGGAGATCGTGCGCCAGCGCCGCAAGCATCTGGGTTCGGTCACTGACAAAACGTGTCAAGCGATCCTGCATAGTATTGAACGCATGGGTCAGGTCTTGCACTTCCTTCGGTCCCACAACCGGCAAGTCCCCCTCTCCGGCACCACGCCCCAAGCGTTCGGATGCGTTTGCCAGGTTGTTGAGCGGGCCGGTCAATCTGGAGAGAAGAAACCAGAAACTGGCAACCAACAGAAGGCCCGCAGTCACAGCAAATGATATGTTGGAGGCGAGGGACCATTGCAGCGGCGGCCTTTCAAATCGCGTACCGACGTTGAGCCAACTTCCACCTGCCAATGCAATAGAAAGCTCCATTTCAATGGCAGCAAGGCTGCCTTGCATCATTTCAGCATGCATTTCCGCCATTTCAGGAGACAGATTTGGAAGTGGCAGCAGGCCTCCTTCAATTTCATGAACCTCAACCCGAATATCACGGCTGTAACTCTCTCCCAGCAATGCCCGGATCCGTGCCTCAACCGCCCCGCCTTCATCATGATCTCCATGGGGGACCGTTGGAGCATTTGCCAGATCGAAACGCACAAGCGGTGAGGTCGCAGCGCGAATGATCTGCGCGTGCAGTTCCGGGGGAGCCCCTTCAATCAACTGAGCGACGTTTGCCGCGCGCGCCGCTGCTTCGGCACCGATCGCAGCCTGTACGGCAAGCGATCTTTCATCAACAAAGAACCACAGGCTTAGGGCCTGTGCGAGGGACAGTACGCCGAGGACCAGAAGCGCAATCTGCGCGCGCAACGTCCGTGGTAACATCTTCATGCGCATATCTCGACATCGCAAGACAGGCTGTATCCACCATTACGCACAGTCGCGATGACCCTGGGCCGCAATACATCCTGCTCGATTTTCCTGCGCAATCGGCTCACCTGATTGTCTATTGTTCGATCCAGAGGCCCCGCTATGCGTCCTGTGCTGAGTTCAAGAAGGTGGTCTCTGTCGAGGACGGCCCTCGGCCTTTTGAGGAACAGCGTTAGCAATTTCAGTTCCCCGGACGTGAGTTGCGTGCGGGACCCAGTTTGGTCAATCAGAGTGCGACCGTCGACATCTAGCTCAAGATGTGCAAATTTGACTGTCTTCCCGGCAAAGTCGTCGATCTGCGGGATTTGCTGCGTTCGTCGCAGAATTGCATTAATCCGCGCCAACAGTTCTTTGGGGTTGAAGGGCTTCGCAAGGTAGTCGTCCGCCCCGCCGTCCAGGCCAGCTATGCGGTCGTCATCGTCTCCCAATGCGGTCAGCATCAGGATCGGTGTATGTCCTTCCCTGCGCAGCCGCCGACACGCGGACAACCCGTCTTCCCCCGGCATCATGACATCCAACACGATGAGATCGAAATTGGCTTCTGCGAGCTTACTGTCCATCTGTTCGGCATTCTCTGCCGCAGATGCACGTAGTCCGTTCCGTTCCAGATAACTTGTTACGGATTTTCTGATCTCTGAATGGTCGTCGACGACCAGTATACGTGGTTGCTCTTTCATATTGTCTTTATAGACATTCCGGCTCAGGAACGCCCATCCCGTGATTGTAGCCAAATGTAACAACGTCTACCGGTCGACTCCCGAACGCATGTCAAGTATCAGAACCAAGAGAAAAAGGAGTTCGAAATGGACAGACGCCAATTTGTCTTGACGGTCGCCAGTGCGATTGCAGCAGGTCCCGCATTGTCACAGACTGCTACCCCGATGTTGCAGGTAACCAAAACACCGACCTGCGGCTGCTGCGGTGCGTGGGTTGATGAGATGATCTCTGCCGGGTTCAAAGCATCAGTTGAAGACGTCGACTATGACACCCTTCAAGTGTTGAAGCAGAAATACGGCATCGCGCCAGAGCTCGCCGGATGTCACACGACTTCTGTGAGTGGCTACTTCGTTGAGGGCCACGTGCCTGCCTCCGACATCGCGCGGTTGCTGCAGGAAAAGCCTGCGGCGCGCGGCGTGACAGCGCCGGGCATGCCTATGGGGTCGCCCGGTATGGGCACCAGGGGCGATCCGTATGATGTGATGCTTGTGCTTATGGACGGATCGACCCGGGTTTTCGCGACACACGGCTGACGTGCTTTCTCCCGATACGTTCCGACAAAGCTATTCTCCCGCGCTGCCATTTGGTAGGTTTTGTTGGAACGTATCCCTTCTGAGCATGGCAAGCATCCTGCCGTTTCTGTTTGTCTACGTCGTCAGCACGCCCAATTTTGCGGCGATGCTCGTGACGAATTCCACAGCGCTCGGGCGGTTTCTGCGTCAGGTGATGACAAACGGGCTGCCGGTTGTATTTATTGTCAACTATATCGGGTTTGTCTTCGCACATAACACGTTGAATAATCCCGACCGCTCGGAGATCGGGTATATCGTTCTGGATGGCCTCCTTCGAAGCGCCACTTTCATCGCGATTCACATTCTCGTTTATGTACTGTCGGCTGACTTGTTTGGCTCCTTCAGCGGCAATCGCGCAACCGCAGTAAGCGTGGTTGGACCAACGCTTGAGCGGTCGTTCATTTTTCACAACATCTCTGGCGTGTATCTCTACGCCGTTGTGCCGGGCGCATTCATCGCGCTTCTGGCCGTTCTGACAAAACGTTCAGGCGAGACGTCTGATACAAGCAAATCCAAAACGAGGAATATAGCTCTGCTCTTCAGCCTGGTCTCGATCCCCGGTGTGACAGTCTTGTCTTACGCGCTGAATTCGGCAACCTGACTGATTTACCCGGACAACTATTCGTAGACCGTCATCTGATCAAGTGTATCGAAATGTACCCTTGACCTTACCTCACTGGAATGTTGCACAGACGTCCGAGAATGTCTGGAGAGCTACATGTCTGACACTCAAAGCCAAAAACCCACCTGGTCATCGAAACTGATGCACTATGGCATGGTGGTCTGTTGTGCCGTCATGCTGTTGCCGATCGCGGCCTTCTTTGTCGCTGGGGGTACAATTGCCGGTCTGTGGACCAACGTCGGGCTTTTTGCGCCGATCGCACTCTGCCTCGGGGCACACGTTGTGATGCACAAATTGATTGGAAAGTCGTGCCACGGGTCAAAAGATGAGCAGGCGCAAGAGGATACATTGGATGCAGAATTCCGCGATGGACAGGTTCCTGCTCGGGACATTGCACGCTCGCGCTAAGCGTCGTCTGGCCCTCAGTTCCACCATCGTCGGTCTGCTTGTCCTGGGCGGATGCTCGACGTCAGGCGGGATTTGTCCGTTAGAGCCTCCGTCGGTTACACGGGCCGCTGCCGACAATGTGCGTCTACCCGATGGTTGCCGACTGGTGGGCCTGTCTGGAAAGGGCGTTCAAAAAGTATCCTGCGACGATGGAAGGAGCGGGTTTGCTTTCAATTAAGGCATCTTGCAACACGCTGTAGTGGTTGCCAGAGCCTCCAGTTTTTTTGCCGATCTGTCATCCCGCGCAGCAGCTCAGCTTCGCCACGTCCATGTCGAAGGTTTGCGCCGCCAACTTCAGCCCTTCCACGGTCGTCAGATACGGGAAGATCGTCTCGCCGAGCGCCTTTGTTGTCATGCCGAACTTCAGCGCCATGACGAGGGTCTGGATCGTATCGGACCCCTCGGGCGCGATGATCTGGCCACCAAGCAGCCGGTCGGTCTTTCTGTCCGCCACCAGCTTGATCAATCCGCGCGTGTCGCGTGCGGCCAGCGCGCGCGGCACTTGATCGAGCGGCACGATGGACGTCTTGACGTCGAAGCCCGCGTCCCGAGCCTGGGTTTCACTGGGACCGACGCCCGCGACCTGCGGGTCGGAAAACACAACCCAGGGCATCGCGGCGTTGTCGTAACGATGGTCCTCACCAAGCACTGCGTTTTTGGCTGCGAGCTTTGCACCATAGGCCGCCATATAGACGAACTGGTCACGGTTGGTCACATCGCCCGCAGCATAGATGCCGGGCACCGATGTCTGCATGTCCTCGCCGACGACGATGGACCCACGCGCGTCGGTTTCCACGCCGATTGCGTCCAGGCCCATATCTTCGGTATTGGCCCGCCTGCCAGCGGTCGAAACGAGGTGATCCGCCGTCACTTCGACAGGCTTTCCGTTCTGGATCACGCGCAGTGTCACGCCCGCGTCGTCGCGGCGCACAGTGTCGTAGCTTAACCCGGTCAGAAGGGTGATGCCTTCGGCCTCGAACGCCGCCGCCAATGCCTCCGAGACCTCTGGTTCCGCGCCGGGCAACAGATGCGAACGGGCAACAAGCGTGACCTTCACGCCCATGCGGCTCATCATCTGGGCCAGTTCCGCGCCGATGTAACCCGCGCCGATGAAGATCAGGCTTTTCGGCAGTACTTCGAGCTCCAGAAGACTGGTGCTGTCGAGCGCGCCGATTTCCTCGATGCCGTCGATGGTCGGCAGGACGGGACGCCCGCCCGTGGCGATGATGGTCCTCGGTGCTTTCAGGGTTCGCTCACCGACTGTCACGCCACCTTCGATCAGCCGCGCGGGACCGGCGTCGATGTAATCGACACCCTCATATTCCGGCAGAAGGTCCGCGTATTTCTTCTGGCGCAGGGTCTCGACCAGATCGTCCTTGGACTGAACGAGCGTCTGCCAGTCATCGACTTGCGCGTGGCCTGATAGACCGGGGAACCGTTTGGCAGCTCCCGCACCGTGCACGGCCTCTGCCGCGCGGATCATCGCCTTGGACGGCACGCATCCCACGTTGACGCAGGTTCCGCCGATGGTGCCATGTCCCACGAGAGCGACGCGCTTTCCGGCATCCGCGCCGGTAATTGCGGCGGAGAACCCCGCCGATCCGGCCCCAAGAACGATCAGGTCATAGCCGCCCTGTCCATCGTCGTTTTTGTTCAGGTCTTTCATCTCAGCGCGCCTCACCATACTCGGGGTTGTTCGATTTGGCAGCGAACAGATAAATGACCGCGCCGATTGCGATCAGCGGTGTGAGCATGCCGAGAAGACCGAAGAACATACCGGTGGCGGTGCAACATCCCATCATCATGAGAGCGTTCCTTTCTTTTGCGCACGGTTCAGCAGAACCGCGTAGAGTGCTGTGGCGGCGAAAACGCCGATTGTGATCCGTATTGCGAACCTGAATTCGAGAAGAATGATCAGGATCGACAGGGCCACCGCGAGGCCGGTGGCCCAAAGTTTCGGGGCCGGTCCCGGCTTGCCAGCGCGCAGCCAAAGGGCCTGTGCCACCACGGCGAGGCTGAAAAACAGCAGCGGGAACAGGGCGTAATCGAGCCAACCCGTTAGGGCCGACAATCCGACGCCAGCGACGATGACGACCAGAAGCGGCGTAAAGCAGCAGAGCGCGGCGAAGAGCGCACCGCCAAGCCCCCATTTCAGCAGACGGTCGGAATTTTCAGGTGTGCCAGTCAAGGAGCCGTCTTTCTCTGTGATGGGTCGGGGCCGGAGGCGCGTTTCATTTGCGAACGACGCAATGCGCGGACGATCAGGTAGGTCAGACCCGCCAAAACCAGCACGGCAATGCCACTCATTCCAGAGAGCCAAGCCCCAACGCCGCCGAACAACGCTGCAAGCACGGCAGTTCCGCCGCCGCAGCAGACGACCACGACCGGAGCTGCTATTCCGAAGGCCAGCAGGCCACCCATCAGATTGTCACGCATTGCAGGCGGCTCAGGAGGCTGTGTCGGGCAGCACCTGCGCCGGATAGCCATTGGCCGTCACCGCGCCGATGATGCTTTCGATGGAAGTTTCGGCGTCATCGTAGGTCACGCTGTAAACACCCTGCCCGTATTCGGGGCCGTCCTCGAATGCGGCGATCTCGACCGACGGAACACCGCGCATCGAGCTGGCGACGATGAATGAACAGGACGGGCATGTCAGTTCGCTGACGGCGATCTCGACCTGGCGCTCTTCAGCGAGGGTCGGAGTCGAGAGTGCGGCGATAGTCAGGGCGGATAGCAGAAGATGCTTCATGGTCATTGTCCTCGTTCAGAATTTCAGGATGAAGGGGGTGATGTAGGGAAAGATCATGGCGACAGCGACAATCGCGGAAGCGGCCCAGAGGGTCGCCCGCATGATTTGGCGGTCGATGGGGCGGGCGCAGGTGCCATCGGCACAGGACTCGGCATCTACAGGCTTGTAAGCCTTGTAGAAGCCGTATCCCAAGAACGCGGCGCTCAGCGCGAAGGTGTACCACTTGTAGGCATAGAGGGCCCCGAGCTGCGCGATGAACACGCCCGTCACGCCAAAGCTGACCAGAACAAGCGGCAGAATGCAGCACGAGGTCATCGCCAGCGCACCGAGGACGCCGAGGCCGGTCACGCCCCATCCCTTGGTGGTTTCGTCGCCAATTTTCTGCGACCGAGATTGCGGAAGTTCCGCCAAATTTTGTTCCATCGAATCTTCCTTGAACAGATATTTCCACCGTTCTAGGGTCTGTAGTTGATACAGGCTCAAGGGGTTTTTTTGCGAAATGAGTAACACAAGCGTGAGTTCAATTCGGCGGGGTGATTTGGCACGAGCGACGGGCTGCAACCCGGAAACCATTAGCTATTATGAGAAAATCGGCATCATGCCGGACCCGCCGCGCAGTACGAAGGGCTATCGAAGCTACGATGATACCCATGTACGACGATTGAAGTTCGTCATGCGGTCCCGAGCTCTCGGTTTCTCGCTAGAAGAGGTTCGCGGGTTGCTGGGCTTGGTTGATAATCGGATCCAGACTTGCGCCGAAGTCCAAGCCATGGCCGAAGTACATCTCGGAGAAGTGCGCGCAAAAATAGCCGATCTGACACGGATAGAACGCGTCTTATCAGAAACCGTCGCGCGCTGCACGGGCGATGCGGCACCCGACTGTGCCATCATTGATGCGCTTTTCGATGCATGAGCACGAAAACAGGTCTGGAAAGATGCTATTGGCGCATCCTGGCCAGTGCCTCTTGTAGAGTTTGCCGCCGCGGATCGTTTTGCGGAGCTACTGATAACAGTACTTCAGCACGTTCAAGTGCGGCGATTGCCTGTTCCCTATCACCCAAGACGGAGAAAGCGTTGCCAAGCCGCATCCACCCGTCAAAGTCATCCGGCTCATCTTCAAGACGCGCAGCCAGCCGTTCAACCATCGACATGATGAACGCCTGTCTCTCCTCCACGGTCAGGTCTAGAGCGTCTTCCATATCTTCCTGAGAAGGCCCGGGTGCACTGACCAACGGTGCAAAATCAGCCAGTGAGATCGGAGCTCTGCTGATCTCGGCGCCAATTCGGTTTGCTTCAGCAACAAAGCTTTCCATCCAGGGATAGAAACTGTCCGCGTTGTTCAGTCGTCTTATCAGCAAGTCATGTGCCTGCGCGATGTCGCCCTTCTGTCTCAATGCGACTGCCTTGTAGAAGACCGCCGCGGGATTGGACGGGTCCAGTTCCATCGCATGCTCGATTGCGGTCACCGCAGCCGGTGTCACAACACCTTGCTCTGCCGAGATAAGGGCCTCTGCAAGCATGGAGAAAACGGCCGAAGTGGCTTCTGGTCGTTTGGCGACAATCCCGAAGGCCTCGGCAGCATCTGCGAACCGACCCATTCTGGAATAGGTTTGTCCCAGAAGCATCCAGCCTTCTGACGGTCCTCCGGAGGGATCAGTCGTGAGCCGATCATAAAGCTGATTTGTCAAATCTGCGACTTTCGCCGTCTCTTGACGTTCAGCTGTCCGCTCGGAAAATGCAATGCCGGGTATCTCCGGTGATCCCATGACCGCGTAGTAACCGAATGCGAAGGCCGGAACGAACATAGCACTCAGAACAATGGCAAAGCGACCACCCGATGTCAGTTCCTTGGTCGCCTGAGCAGTCTTGCGCGACTGCATGAGAATCCGTCTCTTGATCTCCTGTTCTGCCGCGGTGGCCTCTGCGCCAGAAATGACACCGCGCTCAAGATCCCGTTTGACCTCATCCAATTGGTCCAAGAGAACGGCGGGGGTTGTATCCGCCATGACCGACGTCATTTCTGACCGGCGTCGGAGCGGTAGTCCCACAAAGAGCAGTCCAATTGTGGACAGTGCGGCAAAAACCAACCAGATCATCAATTGTCCTTTGGCGTGTTAATGTCGATGAAACGCGCAATCTCGGCTTCCTCAACCTCGGAAAAATCCGCAACGACGCCTTTGCGCCGGCTTTTCAAAATGATCGCCCAGCCCGCCAGGAGAGAAACGACAGCCAAAACAAAGGGCGCCAACCAAAGGGCCAGGGTGGAGGCATTGAAAGGCGGGCGCATCAAAACGTAGTCGCCATAGCGCGCATGAATAAACGCGATGACCTCTTCATCGCTGTCGCCAGCGACCAACCTTTCACGCACCAAAATCCGCAAATCCCGCGCAACGCCAGCATTGGAGCTGTCGATATCCTGATTTTGACAGACGACGCAGCGCAGTTCCTTTGAAATCATCCGCGCGCGCTCTTCAAGCACCAGATCCTGCAACATCTCGTCCGGCTCGACCGCAAAGGCCATCACCGGAAGAAGCAAAAAAAGCGCGATGATCACATGCCTCATCCGTTCTGCCCCCTCGGCAATGCGCCTGCCTGTTCGAGCGCCTCTCTGAACCTAGCAATGGCTTCATCACCAACAACAGGCCCGACGTATCTGAACAACACAGTTCCATCGGGTCCGACAATGAACGTCTCGGGTACGCCCGACAGGCCCCATTCAATGCCAGCCCTTCCACTCAAGTCTGAGCCAATCTTTTCATAGGGATTGCCAAGCTCCGCCAGCCATTTTGTCGCATCTTCCGGCTTGTCCTTGTAGTTGATACCGAACAGCCTCAGCCCATCTTTTTCGACCATTTGGGTCAGTATGCCATGCTCCGCCCGGCAGGGTACGCACCACGAAGCAAACACATTCACGATGACCGGTCCGGCGTTATCCACGAGATCGGCGCGGGACAAGCCGGGCGTCTCCAGCCCCTCAATGGCAGCCAGATCGAACTGGGGCGCAGGCTGGGAGATCAAAACAGATGGAATGTTGTTTGGATCCCGATCGGGGTTCAGCCCCCATAGGAAGAACCCGCCAAATACCGCCGCGATCGTGAGCGGGATGAATGCCAGTATACGTCCCATCGTTACTCTGCCGGAACCCGAGCGGTCACAGCTGCTTTGCGACGAGGTGCACCAACGCGCAGCCGACGATCCGACAGCGAAAGACCGCCGCCTAGAACAAGCATCGCAGACCCGATCCAGATGAAATTGACCAACGGTTCATACAGAATTCGAAGAGTCCATGCGCCTTGTGTACTGGCGTCCTCCGAGGCCGGGTTCGCGATGGACGTATAGAGATCTCCTGCCAGTGTGGAGCGTATCGCGCTCTCGGTCGTGGTGCTTTGAGCAACCGGGTAAGTCCGCCGCTCCGGGAAGAGATCGGTCAAGTATTTTCCATCCCTCGAAACGGTCAATTCACCGCGATCCGCAAAGTAATTGGGCCCACGCACCCGTTCGACTCCGTTGAACCTTACATCAAACCCGCCGATACTGATGTCAGCGCCGGGCTGGACAAACATAATTTCCTCGGATTTCCAAACTGTTGAGCCAATGAATCCGAACATGGCAACAGCAAGACCTGCGTGAGCCAACGTCATGCCATGCGCAGATCTGGGCAGATTTGAAGCCCGGCGCCAGGATGTTGAAACCGGGCCCTCAAACAGCTTGATCCGCATCGTCCATTCCCGCACCGTCGCCATGAACAGCCAAAAGGCGAGCATCAGAGACAGATAGCCCAACACCGGGCCACCTTCCGCCAAATACCAGACCGCAAGCGTCCCCAGAACGGCAAGAAGGGCGACAAAGCGCAGACGTTGCAGGACGCCCGGCAAATCCGCGCGCTTCCACGACAAGAAGGGTCCACACCCCATTGCAAAGACAAGCGGCAACATGACCGGAATGAACGCAGCATTGAAAAATGGCGGGCCTACCGACAGTTTTTCGCCGCCTGTCATTGCTTCGTAGAACAGAGGGTACAATGTACCAAAAAGGACGACGCCAGTGGCCGTTGTCAGAATCAGATTGTTTACCAACAGGCCCGCTTCACGGCTGATCGGTTTGAACAGCCCACCCGGTTCCATCATCGGCGCGCGCCATGCAAATAGCGCGAGCGAGCCACCGATTGACACCGCCAGCAGTCCCAGAATGTAGAGGCCTCTTTCGGGATCAACCGCAAATGCATGCACAGAGGTCAGCAGCCCCGACCTGACGACAAATGTTCCCAAGAGGGACAGGGAAAAGGTCAGGATCGCGAGGAGAATTGTCCAGCTTTTGAAGGCGTCTCTTTTTTCCGTCACGATTGCGGAATGCAGCAGTGCCGTGCCCATCAGCCAGGGCATGAAACTGACGTTTTCGACAGGATCCCAGAACCACCAGCCGCCCCAGCCAAGCTCGTAATAGGCCCACCAAGACCCCAAGGCGATGCCCGCGGTCAGGCTCATCCAGGCGGCCAGTGTCCACGGACGCACCCACCGCGCCCAGGCGGCATCCACCCGTCCTTCGATAAGGGCTGCAACGGCAAAAGAGAAAACAATCGAAAACCCGACATATCCAAAATAAAGGAGCGGTGGATGCATCGCGAGGCCAACATCCTGCAGCAGCGGGTTAAGGTCCTGGCCGTCGCTGGGTGGCGGGAAGACGCGATCAAAAGGGTTGGACGTAAACAGCATGAAGGTCAGAAAGCCGACACTGATCCATGCCTGTACCGACAGCGTTCGCGCCTTCAGTGCTTGCGGAATATTGGATCCAAACAAAGCAACAGCAGCCCCGAAAACCGTCAAAATGAGTGTCCAGAGCAAAAGCGAGCCTTCATGGCTGCCCCATGTGCCCGCCACCTTATACAACATCGGTTTGAGTGAATTCGAATTCTCAACAACATTCTTGACCGTAAAGTCGCTGGTGATGAATGCCTGCATGAGCGCAAGGAATGCAACGGTGACGAAGAGCACCTGTCCAAACGCGGACCATCGGGCCGATTGCATCCAAAGAATATTTCCACGTTTGGCACCGAGGATTGGCAATACACTTTGAACAAGAGCCAGAGCCAAGGCCAAGGCCAGCGCGAAATGACCAACTTCAGGTGTCATCTGATCATCCACTCCTTCGATGAACTCACCGCTTTGTGCGGTTCGTACCATTCCTACCAAGTCGGCCTGCAGGCTGTCAGGGGTTGCTTTGTCACCGTTTGTAACAAAGAGCCCTGAGACATATCATTACAAAACACCCCCTCCCCCGGTCTTTATCTGATCCGACATAATAATGATGTTTCGAGAGTAAGTTGGAAAGGAAAGACCGATGGCAAATAGAAGCATTTTTGCACTTTGCGTGCTGACTACCTTTGGCATATCGCAAGCTGCGTTTGCGGAGTCGCATGTCGGCGGCGAAACTCAGCCTGATACGGGCGCAATGTCCAACATGACAATGGGCGATGGTGCCGCGCAAACTGGTATGATGAGTGGGGACATGATGTCCATGATGCAGAACATAATGAAGATGCACGCATCCAGGATGGGTGGCCGCGGCGGTATGATGGGTATGATGGATCGTGATATGATGGCCATGATGATGCCCAGCGGTGATCCTCAGAACATGCGCGCACACATGGGCGTGAAGTTGCGAGAATTTGATGCCGACGCCAACGGTGCGCTGACCCTCGAGGAATTCGAGACCTTGCACATGAGTGTCGTTCGCGACCGCATGGTTGACCGATTCCAGCATCTGGACGCGGATGCCGATGGTCAGATCACTCAGCAAGAAATGGACGCCGCCGGTACACGGATGGGCGACATGCAAACAACGTCGGATGCTTCCGGATCTGCCGATCACCATGGTAGCGACAATGAATAAACAAAGCCTCAGGCCTGCCTATTCCAAAGGAGGCCTCCGATGCCATCCGATCTGACACGTCGCACGGTCGGATTAGCCTTGATCGCTGCAGCCGTCTCACCAACTTTAGCCGTCGCACAGACAGCCAAGATTTGGTCATCTGACTCCGCGTATAATGCGCTGCGGCAAGATCGTGTCCGGATGATCGACGTCCGTTCGCGGCCGGAATGGGCCGACACCGGGATTGCTGAAGGAGCCTGGCCGATCAGCATGCACGAAGATCGGTTCCCCGAGCGGCTTTTTTCAGCCCGTGCAATGGCTGAAGGCCGGCCTGTCGCCCTCATTTGTGCAACTGGTGGTCGGTCAGGAAGTGTCATGCGGAGTCTCCAGCAAGCTGGGTATAGTGACTTTGTTGATGTATCCGAAGGAATGCTCGGATCTGCCGCCGGGCAAGGTTGGATTGCAGCCGGCCATCCGGTTGTCAGCATGGAAGCTGCCCTGGCGGCCCTTCCGGAAGGCTTGGCCTGACGTGCGCCTCTTGAACCGCCGTGAAGCTATTGGATATGCCGCAGGTTTCGGAGCCGCCGCTGTGCTGCCATCTGCTGCGCTATCCGGCACAGGGCGGAAGCTTGAATACCCAGAGCTTCTGGATGCAACAACATCGCGACGATTTCAGCTGAAAGCTCAATCTGGCGCGACCCGATTTCGCGGCAGTTCCGCGACCGAAACCATCGGTTACAACCAAGGCTATCTTGGACCAACGATCCGGCTTTTGACCGATGCAGATACTTTGGCCGAGGTGCAAAACACTCTGGACGAACCCGTCTCGTCGCATTGGCATGGGTTGCTTGTTCCTGGCCCCTTCGATGGTGGGCCGCATCAGGCCATCGCGCCCGGACGATCATGGGACCCGGTACTCAACCTTGATCAGCCTCCAGCAACAGCATGGTATCATAGCCATGTGCACGGTTCGACAGCCCGACAGGTCATGTTCGGACTGGCAGGTGTTCTGCATGTTACCGATGGGGAAGACGATGAACGTGGTCTGCCGTCCACCTATGCGGTTGATGACTTGACCCTCGTGCTGCAGGACCGTCAATTTAATTGGCGCGGTCGCATGACATACGATGTCGGCATGCATCAATCGATGAATGGTTTTCGAGGTGACACAATGCTCGTGAACGGGCAGGCAGGAGCCTCAGCGGCAGTTCCCAAGGGGGTCGTGCGGTGCCGTCTTGTCAACGGTTCGAATGCGCGGATTTACCGACTGTCCTTGGCCGACGATCGGCCACTTCACCTCGTGGCGACGGATGGTGGATTCCTGGATCGACCGGTTGCACTCACTCGTATGGTGCTTGCGCCAGGAGAAAGGGTCGAAGTTCTCATTGATTTCACGGATGGCAGGGACAGCGTCCTGGTGTCCGACGATATTGCAAACTCCGCCATGGGTGGAATGATGGGAAGTGGTTCTGGCGGTCGTTTTACGGTGCTGCACTTCGCCGTCGATACAACCCTCCCCGTCCGTATCGACACCCTGCCCGATGCCATGGATGGCCCGTTGCCTGACCTTTCTTCCAACGATATCCCCGTTCGGCGTCTAACTCTAGAAATGTCGATGGGAATGGGCATGATGATGTCCCGCTCCGGCAATCAGTTTTCAATCAATGGCGCGCCCTATGATCAAAACGCCCTCAATTTCTCTACCAAGCTCAACAGCACCGAGCGCTGGATTGTCCGCGGCGACATGATGATGCACCCGTTCCATATTCATGGGGTGCGCTTTCAAGTCTTGTCCGACAACGGACGCCAGCCGCGGGCAGAGAACAGGGGCTGGAAAGACACCGTTCTCGTGGCTGGCGAGGTTGAACTGGCGATAACGTTCGAAAAACCGGCGCCATCGTCGGCACCGTATATGTATCATTGTCACATTCTTGAACATGAAGACGGCGGCATGATGGGACAATTCAGTGTCTCATGATGAAGAATGTGCTTGACCCTCTACTCGCTGGAACCATGACAGTTGTGCTTGGCCTTTATTGAGGGATCAAAATGGATAATGGATCGAACATCGGGCGTCCTTTTCACGTCGACGTTGTAGCGGTTTTCGTGGCGCTCTATGCGATCGGGTAACACGCATCCCCGTCACTTGGGACTAGTTCTGATCGCAGTGCTTGCGGCGCTGCTCACTGGCATGTGGGCCTTGGATTATTGGCCGAACATAACCCGGGAAACCATCGAGGGCTGGGTTGATGGTGCCGGTCCTTGGGGGCCACTTCTCATTGTTTTGCTGATGATGGGATCAATCGTTGCAAGCCCCATTCCCAGTGCCCCGATCGCCCTTGTAAGCGGAGTTGCCTATGGCCACATGGAAGGAGCCATCTATGTAGCCATCGGGTCGGAACTGGGTGCATTGTCAGCGTTCATCATCGCGCGTTACCTAGGGCGCGTCTACGTCGAGCGATGGCTAGGTAACAAGGCCGCTTATGGTTTGCTCGGGTCTCAAAATTTGCTTACTTTGACGGTGTTTGCTTCCCGACTTTTGCCCTTCATCTCGTTTGATGCAATGAGCTATGCTGCGGGCCTTAGCCGCCTTCACCTTTGGCGCTTTTTGATTGCAACACTCGCCGGAATTCTTCCCGCGAGCTTCCTGCTCGCGCATATTGGAGCAGAAGCGATGTCAGGGAGTTTCGACGCTGCTGAGTGGGTCATCGTTGGTCTCGGAGTGATGACAGCAACACCGTTGATTCTGGTGGCGATTTTGCGCCCCTCCGGCCGAAACAAAGCTTCCTGAGTTTGGATTACCGACTAGAGCAACTCCTTCACCCGCCTTGCTCAACATTGACCTTCCCACGCAGGAGGCCTCTAGAGTCGAATCATGACAGAGTTGCAAACCGAACAGCATCGCCGGGATTTTCTCTACTATGCGACTGCCGGAGCGGGAGCAGTTGCCACTGGCTCGGCAGTTTGGCCTTTGATCAATCAAATGAATCCATCTGCAGATGTTCGGGCTCTCTCAAGCATCCGGGTCGACATTTCGGATGTAGAGCCTGGAACACAACTGACAGTAAGTTGGCGGGGCAAACCGGTCTTTATCCGCCACCGAAATGAAGAAGAGATCGCTCAGGCGCGCTCCGAGGACGTGTCGTCATTGCCCGATGCAGTGGCTCGAAATCCAAATATTCCTGGTGAAGATCCGGCCACAGACGAAAATAGAGCACTGCCCGGACATGAGAATTTCTTGGTTATGATTGGTGTTTGCACACATCTCGGTTGTGTGCCCCTCGGTGATGGTGCCGGCGACTTTGGCGGCTGGTTCTGTCCATGTCATGGATCCCACTATGATACTGCGGGACGTATCCGGAAAGGGCCCGCACCAGAGAACCTTCACATTCCCACATTATCGGTTTCGGAAGGCATGATATTGACACTGGGCTAGCGGGTTTCACGGGCGGAGACCTAAAAATCTCGAACCCGATACGAATTGTTACATATGCATGCTGAGTCTGCCTTGACCTTCCAGCTACTGGAGGAGCTAGTTGTATGATCGTCTTGAATATCAAGGATTGAGACGATGAGCACGGATCAAGATCAACACCACAACACCATGCAGGCCGCGACCGCTTCGAACGCCACGACAGTGATCGATCCGGTGTGTGGCATGACCGTTGAGGTCAACGAAAATCCCCGGAATACTGAATTTGGAGGGGAGACCTTCCATTTTTGTTCAGAGAACTGTGAAACGAAGTTTCGCAGCGACCCATATTACTACGCCTCGGGACATGCGCAAAAGGCGCAAACGCATAGCAAGGCAAGTACTCAATGGACTTGCCCGATGCATCCCGAAATCCTCAGGGACGAGCCTGGCGCGTGCCCGATTTGTGGTATGGCGCTTGAGCCAATGCTCCCATCGGATGAGCCGTCCGAAGAACTCTCCGATTTCACGAAGCGCATGTGGATCAGCGCGGCAGCCGCAGTTCCGCTGGTCATCTTGACCATGGGCGAACTGGTCGGTCTGCCCGTGCGCGCGTGGATCGGTCATCAGAATGCAGTCTACATCGAATTCCTCCTCGCAACGCCGATCATTCTCTGGGCCGCGCTCCCGTTCTTCAAAAGGGGGTGGGATTCCATAACGACTCTATCTCCAAACATGTGGACGCTTATCGCGCTCGGGGTCGGAGCCGCCTACACCTATTCGCTTGCCGCGACCTTCTTGCCTGGAATTTTTCCTTCGGCGTACCAAACCGGCGAAGGCGTCGGGACTTATTACGAAGCCGCAGTTGTGATCGTCACATTGATCTTTGTCGGTCAGGTGCTTGAATTGCGTGCACGGGAACGAACGGGTGATGCAATCCGCGCCTTGCTTGATCTCGCACCGAAAACAGCCCGCCGTATTATGCCGGACGGGACCGAATACGACGCACCGCTGGAGCATATCATTGCTGGCGATACGCTACGCGTGCGACCCGGTGACAGCATCCCAGTGGACGCTGACGTGCTTGAGGGGCGTTCATCAATCGACGAAAGCATGATTACTGGAGAGCCGCTTCCCGTTGAAAAAACACAAGGGGACCGGGTCACGGGCGGGACGATCAACAAAAACGGCACGTTGATGGTGAGGGCCACGCAAGTCGGGGCGGACACAGTCCTTTCTCAGATCGTGGATATGGTCGCTGGAGCGAAACGGTCGCGCGCGCCAATTCAGGGACTAGCAGACCGTGTGTCGTCAGTATTCGTGCCAACGGTCGTTCTCATTGCGGTCACATCGTTCATCGCTTGGCTCATGTTCGGGCCAGATCCGGCACTTGCATTTGCGATAACAGTTGCAGTCTCTGTGCTTATTATCGCCTGCCCTTGCGCATTGGGTCTCGCAACACCGATCTCGATCACCACTGCTGCGGGCCGCGGGGCACAAGCGGGTGTCTTGATCAAGGATGCAGAGGCACTTGAGCGGATGGCGCGCGTCGATACGGTCATTGTTGATAAGACTGGCACCCTCACCCAAGGGCGTCCGAAGCTCACAGATTTGGTGGTCACGGGTGGGCACTCTGAAAATGATGTTCTTACCCTTGTTGCAGCCTTAGAACGAGGCTCAGAGCACCCCCTTGCGGAGGCGATTGTGGAGGGTGCACGAGAGCAAGGCCTGTCGCTTTTTGAAGCAACAAACTTCGAGGCTATCACTGGCAAAGGTGTCAGAGGTCAAGTTGACGGCCATGATGTCGCTCTCGGAAATCCAGCAATGATGGACGAAATCAATGTGGACCATTCGGTTGCTGAACATGCTGCAAATGACCTCAGGGCGTCTGGAAAGACTGCCATGTTCATAGCAGTCGATGGTAGGTTCGCCGGGATCGTGGCAGTCGCTGACCCGATCAAAGAAACCACGGCCGGAGCCATTGACGATCTTCATCGCCTCGGGCTCAGGGTCATCATGGCGACTGGTGACAATCAAAAGACGGCGGAAGCCGTCGCTTTGAAGCTTGGAATAGATGAAGTTCATGCAGGGGTTTTGCCAGAAGATAAGAAAGCCCTGGTGGAAAACTTGAGGCATGAAGGCGCCCAGATTGCCATGGCCGGAGATGGCGTAAACGATGCGCCTGCCCTAGCGGCTGCCGATGTCGGGATTGCGATGGGTACCGGTGCCGACGTTGCCGTCGAAAGCGCTGGCATCACACTATTGGGAGGCGATCTGGTAGGCATTGTCAGAGCCCGCAGGCTCGCAAAAGCAACGGTTCGAAATATCAAACAGAACCTATTTTTTGCGTTTGCCTATAACACTGCAGGTGTTCCTGTCGCGGCTGGCATTCTCTACCCCATTTTCGGGTTGCTTCTTTCGCCAATGATCGCTGCCGCAGCCATGAGCCTGTCGTCAGTATCGGTCATTGCGAATGCGCTTCGATTGCGGCGTGCCGAACTTTGACCCCTGTATGCGAAATTGTCATCAGATTCTTGAGCTTTCCACCAAGCCGCAACTCAAGAAGGACAGGTCCAATCCCGCCTTCATGGTCCAGATTGCCATTGTGCGGCACAATAGCTCTAAGTATCTGTGGTGCAGGAAAGCCGGATTGCCTTCATTTCATTCAGTTGCGCAGTGGCAGCAGACTTGTCGTTCCCACCGACCCGGCATTCACGAGTTGTCGCTCAAGATACATAGGGACATACTCTCCACGCCGCCACAAT
>JBELFK010000043.1:0-19371 GCA_042092935.1 Paracoccaceae bacterium
TTCCGATCTCCGAACACGTCACGCACATGCACGTCTTCAGTCGGTTTTGCGTTTATGTCGGTCATTCCATCAGCCATCTTATTACCTTCTTCGCACTGAAACAGGGCTCAAACTCTCGTGCACCAAATAGATTTGAGAGGCAAGCAAAAGGCGAGAAATTTGTCTGAACCAGCGTACTAGCAAGAATTGGATTTACATGATTTAACGTCTCCGTAAAACAAGGCGGCTGGGACAGCCTGAATGGAAAGTTGTGTGTATGGCCAACCTTGATGATTTTGAAAGCACGCTCACAGCCGTTGGGCACGGGGATCGCGCGGCCTTTCACGCACTCTACGATCTGACCGCGATACGGCTTTGTGGCTTGTGCCACGCCATTCTGGATGATGATGAATGGGCCGATGAAGTGCTTGAGCGGACCTATCTTCAGATTTGGCGCGACGCGCTCAATTGGCAGGACAGCGGTCTGACGGCGTTGACGTGGGTTTTGTCGATGGGCCGCGAGATCGCAATCACCGCGCGACGCGACGCCAGTGAAGACGGCAGCCCCGATCCGGTTGAATTGCAGACAATTGCGCCATCCAAAGATGTTAAAACGCCCAGCGAGGGTCCGGATTCGGTGCTGCGCAAGGCGCTCGGGTGGTTGCCCAAGGACCGGCAAGAGGCATTTTTGCTCAGCTATTTTTCTGGTATTCGCTATTCGGAACTGGCCACGCGCTACCGTGTGCCCTACGCGACCATTCGCAACTGGCAACAGCGCTCGCTTGCCCGCCTTCACGCTGATTTAAGCGGCAAAAAGGCCTCGCAGGATGTTTTGCTTGCCGGCGAATACGTTCTCGACGTCATTCCCGCCCCCGAGCACGAGGAATTTGAGGCGCGTTTGTCACGGGACGCCGAATTGCGCGGTCTGGTTGCCGGTTGGACCGAGGATTTCGTCGTTCTGACCGACAGCGTGCCAGACCGTCAGCCCAAGCGCGATTTGCTGACAAGGCTGGATACCGCGCTTTTCCCCGAACAGTCCAAGTCGCTTTTCCAGCGCTTGCGGATCATGCAAACGGTGGTTTGGGTTGCGATTGCGGGCGGTGTCACCTGGGGGGCCTATACCTATTGGCCAGGTATGGACGCGCTGTTGCCTGATGCCGCTGTCAGCCCGCAGCAGACCGTATCCCCCATTTCTGAACCCGTCGAGATTCCGCTTTTGCCAAGCCAGGGCACACCCATCGCCGTTTTTCACGCCCAAAATGGAGTCTTGCAGCTTGGTGGCGACATGGACCTTTTACAAAGGCAGCCAAACTTGCAGGTCTACCTGGATTTTGGCGAAAACACCGAATGGATCGCCCTTGGCGCGTGGCCCGAACTACCGCCCCGCATGTTTGACATCGCGCCCGAGATTGCACCGATCCTCAAAAGCGGAACGGTTGTCATTCTCGGCGGCGCTGGATCCGATCAGGAATTGCTGCGCATAGCGATCCAGTAGTTATTTGAAACTACGGCTGTCTTTGATCTGTTCCCACGCCCACATGACCAACTGCAATTGCTCTTCCTGCGAGCGGTCGCCGCCATTCATGTCGGGGTGGAGAACTTTAATCAGCTTTTTATACGATTTGCGGATTTCCGCCTTGGTCCAGTGATCCTTGGCCTCAAGGATGTCCACAGCGCGTCGCTCAGTCGGGGGCAGGCGTCGGGTCTGGTCTGAATTCGACTTTCCAGGGTTACGGGTCGCGTTTTCACCCAAAACCTGATGTGCATCCTCAATTCCAAGACGCGCCCAGGCTTTCGCCTCTGGGTCTCTGAAACTCTTGGTTTCCCGCTCCCAAACTTTGTCCTTGGACATTTGCGCGTTCATTTCCGCTTCTGTGGTGCCGTCGAAGAAATTCCATTTCAGATTATATTCGCGCACGTGATCTTTACAGAACCACAGAAAATCATCCAAAACGTCCGGCGCGCGCGGCGCACGAAATTTGCCAGGCTCGTTACAACCGTCCTGTTGGCACACGCGCGTTGAAGTCTCGGACGCGCCAGACATGCCGCGTCGGCCACGCGGATTTTTCTTCTTGGCAGAAGATACGGACATGTCAAAACCAAACGGATCGGGTTTACTCATGGATACACCTTTTCGACTCGGACTATGCAGTCTAAGCGTATTTCGAGAAGATTGAAGGGGCTGGAGAAGAAAATGTTGGTTGAAAACGAAATGAAATCAAAACTCGAGGCGGCTTTTGCGCCCGAGGTTCTTGAAATCCGCAATGACAGCTCAAAGCACGCGGGCCATGCCGGCGATGACGGTTCGGGGGAAAGCCATTTTCATATCACGATACGCGCTGCGGTTTTTGCCGATATGAACCGCATTGCGCGTCATCGAGCGATTCATGCGGCTTTGGGCAAAGATCTGGTGACGCGGGTGCACGCCTTGGGCCTGACGGTCGAGGCCTAGGTCTCTGCCGATTTCAAATGCGGAAAGCTATCCTTGTAGCGCGCGAACATATGGTCCGAGCAGGTCACCGGCGCATAGCGCGGTGGGTTGGTCGCGGAAATGCAGCATTGGAGCGGCTCAAAAACCGCGTCGCTGTCGGCCTGAACAAAGAAGGGCATTGAGTAGCGTTCCCGCCCGGAGGCGTTAATCACCCGATGCAAGTTCGCGATGTAGAGATCGTTGGTCATCCTCTGCACAAGATCACCGATGTTGATGACGAAAGCGCCGTCAATTGGCGCGGCCTCAACCCAGGTTTGGTCGCGGTTCAAGACCTGCAAGCCCCCGACCTCATCCTGCGCAAGGATGGTCATATTGCCATAGTCGCTGTGCGCACCGATGCCGATCATGCCTTCGTCAATCGCACCTGTTTGCGGCGGGTAATGGATCAGGCGCAACACGCTGATTGGATTGACCATTTTGTCATCAAAGTAGGTCTCGGGCAGATCAAGGCTAAGCGCCACACCGCGCAACAAGGTCCGCGACAGATCGCAAAGCGCATCATGATAGGTCATCAAAGGCATGGCGACCTCGGGCAGGTCTTGGGGCCATTGGTTGCGGCCAAAGAACGGGCGATCGATCAGCGGCGTTTCAGGGCCAAGGTCGAAACATTCTTTCAGATCGCGGGTTTTCGTCGGATCGGTGTTTTCGCCGAACAGAGGGATATATCCGCGCAGGCTATGACCCGAATTGCGAATATGAAGCGCGGATTTCGCAACATCGGGCAGGTCAAATATCCGTTTGCTGGCCGCAAAAGCCGCATCGATCACCGATTGGGGGATGCCGTGGTTCTTGACGTACATGAACCCGACATTGGTCAACGCCCAGCGAAATTGTTTCGCCACAACCGTCTGATCGCCCGAGGCCACCAGCGCCGACACATCGACAAGCGGAATTTGGTCAAAGCTCTGCCGCTCTGCGCGGAGGCGGTCGTCTAGAAGCGGCGCTGCGATTTTGTTCATGTCAGCTGTGTTTAAAGCCCAAGTTTGGCGGCGATAATTTCGTTCACGGCCTTGGGGTTGGCTTTGCCACCCGTCGCCTTCATCACCTGACCGACAAACCAACCCGCCAGTTTCGGGTTCTGCTTTGCCTTTTCGACCTGGGCCGGATTGGCGGCAATGATTTCGTCGACGGCGGTTTCGATCGCGCCGGTGTCGGTGACCTGTTTCATGCCACGGGCCTCGACAATCTCGGCTGGGTTGCCACCCTCGGTATAGACGATCTCAAACAGGTCTTTGGCAATCTTGCCGGAAATGTCGCCCTTTTTAATCAGCTTGATAATGCCAGCAAGCTGCGACGGGTTTACGGGGCTGTCCTTGATGTCGTGGTCTTCTTTCTTCAGCCGTCCGAAAAGTTCATTAATGACCCAGTTTGCGGCCAGTTTGCCATCCTGAGCTTCGGCTTGGACCGCTTCGAAATAGGCGGCGTTCTCGACCTCGGCGGTCAAAACGCTGGCGTCATATTCCGACAGGCTGAATTGCGTGACAAAGCGGGCCTTCTTTTCATCAGGAAGCTCAGGAAGCGCGGCTTTGATCGCATCGACCCAGTTCTGTTCGATCTCAAGCGGCAGAAGGTCGGGATCAGGGAAATAGCGATAGTCGTGCGCTTCCTCTTTGGAGCGCATCGAGCGTGTTTCCCCCTTGTCGGGATCGTAAAGACGGGTTTCCTGAACCACAGGTTCACCCGCTTCGTGCAACGCGATCTGGCGACGGGCTTCGACCTCGATCGCTTGCTGGATAAAGCGCATCGAGTTCATGTTCTTGATCTCGCAGCGGGTGCGCAGATGGTTGAAATCGCCTGTTTCACGGAATTTCTCGTAATCGCCGGGCAGGCAGACCGAGACGTTCACATCAGCGCGCATGTTGCCATTCTGCATATTGCCGTCACAGGTGCCCAGATAGCGCATGATCTGGCGCAGCTTGCCAACATAGGCGGCAGCTTCTTCGGGGCCACGAATGTCGGGCTGGCTGACGATCTCCATCAGGCAAACACCAGTGCGGTTGAGATCGACGAACGACATGTTCGGGTCCATGTCGTGAATCGATTTGCCGGCGTCCTGCTCCATATGGATGCGCTCGATCCGCACCTTGCGGGCGATCCCGGGGGCCATATCGACGATCACTTCACCTTCGCCGACGATGGGGTGATACAACTGACTGATCTGATAGCCCTGGGGCAGGTCTGGGTAGAAGTAGTTTTTGCGGTCAAAGGCTGACACAAGGTTGATTTCGGCCTTCAGACCCAATCCCGTGCGCACGGCCTGTTCAACGGCGTATTCGTTGATGACGGGCAACATGCCGGGCATGGCTGCATCCACAAAGGCGACGTTCGAATTTGGCTCGGCACCAAATTTCGTGGATGACCCTGAGAAAAGTTTCGCGTTTGAGCTGACTTGCGCATGCACTTCCAGACCAATGACAAGTTCCCAGTCGTGCTTGGCACCCGCGATGACCTTGGGCTTCGGGGTTTCGTAGGTCAGATCCAGCATGTCGCTATCCTCTTGCTTTTCCGCCATGCCTTCTAGGACAGGCGGAAAAGGGGGGCAAGAGGCAGCGGCTTAGGGGGCGCAGATATCTACGCCATCGCGGGTGAACAGAACCCGATTGCCGCGCAGTAACTCGCGTTCGAACGCATGGCTGATGAGGCTAAAGGCCTCTTCCAGACCGGCTTGGTTCTGACGCCACTCTTTTGCGGGGGGGGCGTCGGGATCGTGACCGATTTGCGCCTTGGCCCAGATTGACGGGTGGATTTCGCGCAGATACTTGCGGGTGAATTCCGGCGCGGCTGCAATCAAGGCGCGGCGGTTGTGATAGGCGCGTTTTGAGCCGGACACCAGCGGGCCTTGAGGGGCCAATGTGACCGACAAGAAAGCAGCGACCTTATTGATGCAGCTTTGGTCCGACTGGGCGGTGACGAAATCGTGCAAGCCTTGCAGGAACTGGGCCACGTCGACAAAGGCAAGCGCTTCGGGGTCTTCCAGAATCGCATCCATATAGGTCAACGCATAGGCAGCGGTGCCCCAATATTCGGACGAATGCCCGACAACACGACGGGCGCGATCCTCGAGCAACTCATAGCTGCCATACCAACGCGGTAACATGTGCTTGCCGAACTCGCGGTATGAGCGCGCAAATTCCGGCGCAAGGTCGATCAACTCTTCGTAATATGCAATCGCGCGCTGGGCCGCATCGGGCTGTCCGGCCAACGTGCGGCAGCGCGCGGCGGCAAGAGCCGGTGAATTCAGCTCTTTTGCGTCAAATTGTTCAAGAATGCTGGTTGCGCGACGGAAATGGCGGGCGAATTTCTTCCAATCCGACGCAGGAACTTCATCGGCCCAGCCTTGGCCGCGCCAAACTGCGCCAATGTCCATATGGGCTTGGGCCACCACGAGGGCGACGCCATAGTCCTGCGCGTGATCGATCAGCACCTGATCGAGCATTTCAATCCCCTGAGACGCTGCATCCAGACCCTTTTCGCTGTTGGGCAACAGGCCCAGCGCAATCGTGTCGCGAAGGTCTTTGCGGGCCCCGGATGCCAGAATGCTGGCCTTCGGAGTGCCGCCCTTCGTCATCGACCGATCCTGATCGTGCTGGCGGATCAAATCCCCCAGCGCGTCCCAGTTATCCTGACGCACGAGCAGATGCGCCGTTTTGTGGAGACGGGACTTTTCTTCGCAATCTTTCGATTCCTCGGGCACCGGGATTGAGACCTGCTGGCGGATGTCCATCAACGAGAAGCCCGAGATATCCTCGGGGCGGGCCGTTGGTTCGGCAACCACGCGGGGGCCCATTGCGCGCCGCACGGCGTCCAGCAAATGTTTGGTGTGCGATTGTGATGTCGATATAAAGGCCATGGTCTGCTCCGAAGGTCGATTTTCTTCAACCTGCTGCGGAACTGGGGCTAAAACGAGGCATCCAATAGGAGTTTTGGCGGTTCTTTTGGGCCGGGTCTCGTCCATCGGTAAGGGTTTATTAACCTAAAGGAGAGCGAAGGGATTCTTTCGATACGGGAAACCACGATCCGTCAATTCCCGCTCTAGGTCTTTGAGCGGCGGCGTTGCAGGTTGCGGAAGCCTTATTTTGCGGCCCGAGACCATTTCGACGCTCAATTTGACAGACCTGTCCATGCGCAAATCGATTCTGAATTGCTTAATATCTGGCCGCTCAATTGTGGCAGACCGCTTACCGTGAAACCACGAAACGCCGGTTTCTGACAGGGTGAAACCGGATCGCGTGTCCGACTTCAAATCCCAAAGGGCAGGCAGTGTGAAGACCACCACGCCCCCCGCGATCCAAAGCGATAAATCCAGAACGATCAACGCGACACCAAGCAAAGCGTAAACCCCGATCACGACCACGGCGGCTTGCGCAGACCGGCCGCGCCGCTCAAAAGTATAGTCTTGGCTCATCCCAATATCCTGGACACCATTTCGGACGTGTCGCGCGATAGATCGGGCGTGTCTACGATCCGTTTGAGGTGGGCTTTGATAAGGTCTTGGCGCCCCGCGTCAAACCGCCTCCATGTTTCAAAGGCTGAACACATCCGCGCGGTGGTTTGCGGATTGGCCGCGTCGAGCTTGATAAGCCAGTCGGCCATCAGGCGATAGGCGTCCCCGTTTGGGGCATGAAAACCGGCCGTGTTCATGGCAAGGCTGCCAAAAACAGCGCGGAACCGGTTCGGGTTTAGGTAGTTAAAATCGGAATGCCGCGTCAGCGCCTCGGTGACCTTGGCCGCATTCATCGGCGAGGCGCGCCCAACCTGAAGCGCAAACCACTTGTCGATCACCAGTCGCTCGTGCTGCCACTGGCTGTAAAACGCTTGCAACTCAGCCTCGCCGGTTTCTGCCGCCAGCAATTCGCTTAGCGCGGCAAGCTGCTGGGTCATATTGTCGGCCTCAGCGTATTGCTTGCGCGCCGCAGCGCCCCCGTCGAGGCGCGACAGCAGTGACAGAACCCCGTTGGCCAGATCACGCTTTGAGGCTTGATCGGCATCCGGCGAATAGACGTCCGTGATCTGATGCTCGGCAAACAGACGTGGCAACAGATCTTGCATGCGTTCTGCGATGGCCTGCTTCATGGTTTCATGCGCGGCCCAGATGGCAGTGGGGTCGGGTGTCTCACCGGCCTCATACTGCGCTTGCGCCAGATCGTCCTGTGAGGGCAATCGTAGGGCAAGCGCGCGGAAAGCTGGGTCCAACGTGTCGTCACGGGTCAGCAAATAGAGCGCATCCAGATAGGCCCCGTCAGGCGCATCACCGTGGCGGATCATCCGCAAAAGACTGTCCTTCGCAAGGTCGCGCCCCGCTTCCCATTTGTTGAACGGGTCCGTGTCATGGGCCAGCAAGAAGGCCCGCTCGGCGTTCGTGGTTTCTTTTTGCAGGATAACCGGCGCGGAAAACCCGCGCAGGATCGACGCCACAGGCTTTGACGACAGCCCGTCGAACGTGAACGTCTGTTCGGCGTCGGTCATTTCCAAGATTTGCGTTGGCAGAACTTCGTCACCGTTTTGGCCGAGCAACCCAACGGCGATCGGAATAACGCGCGGATCTTTTTGGGGCTGACCGGGCGTCGCGGGCGTGTCTTGTTTGAAGGTCAGCGTCAGGCGACCGTCTTTATAGTCTTCGTCAACGCTTAGTCGCGGCGTACCTGCCTGCGAATACCAGCGTTTGAACTGCGTCAAATCACGGCCGGTTGTGTCCTCAAACACTTTTAGCCAATCCTCAATCGTACAGGCCTGTCCGTCGTGTCGGTCAAAATAGAGGTCGATCGCCTCTTTATAAGCGTCATCACCAACCAGCGATTTCAGCATCCCGATCAATTCTGCCCCTTTTTCGTAGACGGTTGCGGTGTAGAAATTGTTGATTTCCTGAAAGCTCTCAGGACGCACCGAATGGGCGAGGGGGCCGTTGTCTTCGCGGAACTGGCGTCCCCGTAGTGCCAGAACGTCCGAGATGCGTTTCACAGGTGCGGACCGCATGTCTGACGTGAATTGCTGATCGCGAAACACCGTCAGACCTTCTTTCAGGCAAAGCTGAAACCAGTCACGGCAAGTGATGCGGTTGCCGGTCCAGTTGTGGAAATACTCATGCGCGATGATCGCTTCGATCCGCTCAAAGTTGGCGTCCGTGCTGGTTTCCGGTGACGCCAATACACAGGACGAATTGAAGATGTTGAGACCTTTGTTCTCCATCGCGCCCATGTTGAAGTCATCAACGGCGACGATGTTGAACACGTCGAGGTCGTATTCGCGTCCGTAGACGTCTTCGTCCCAAGTCATCGAGCGTTTCAGCGCTTCCATGCCAAAATCGCATTTGTCCTGATCGCCGTCGCGCACGTAGATGTTGAGATCGACCCGTTTGCCAGACGCCGTGGTGAACTTGTCTGGATGTGCGATCAGGTCACCAGCCACTAGGGCGAAAAGATAGGCAGGTTTCGGCCAGGGGTCGTGCCACTCGGCAAAGCCTTCGCCCGCCGCACCCGGATTGCCGTTCGAGAGCATGACCGGCAAGTCACTTTCGATACGCACCGAAAAAGGCGCCATGACGTCGGGGCGGTCGGGATAATAGGTGATCTTGCGAAAACCTTCGGCCTCGCATTGGGTGCAATACATGCCGTTCGACATATAAAGCCCTTCAAGCGATGTGTTCGCGGCAGGGTCAATCTCAACCTCGGCCTCCCATAGGAATGCGCCCGCGGGAACCTCGCAGGTCAAGCCTGTGTCGGTCACATTTGCAGTGACATCACGCCCGTCGATCCGTGCCGAAATCAGAGACAGCTTTTCGCCGTGCAGAAAGAAGTCCTGATCGGGTGCCTCTGGGTTCGCCTCAAATGCAATCCGGCTGATGACCCGCGTTGCGTTGGGTGACAATCTAAATGTCAGATCGACATTCTGTACCCGCCAGCCAAATGGCGTGTAGTCTGCAAGATAGATGGTTTTTGCTGCGTCCGTCATAAATGCCCCGATCCCAATATTTGCCGCAACCTAGCACCGAATTATTCGGCCACAAGGGTTCGGGTTGCGACGCAACGCGGGGATTATCAAATTATCGTTGAAACAGTATAGCCCGAATTGGTTATAAGATATTACCACTTGAGTTGCCTATAGGAAACTTTTGCCGTATTCCCATGCCAGCAAGCACTCGGGAGAACGTCATGACACATCAGGTAGAACGAAACGGCCTTAAGGTTGCCGAGGAATTGGCGAGTTTTATCGAGGAACAAGCACTGGTCGGCACCGGAATCGATGCCGATACCTTTTGGTCCGGTTTCTCGTCGATGGTTCACGATCTTGGCCCCAAGAATGCCGCGTTGCTTGAAAAGCGCGAACATCTTCAGCAGCAGATCGACGATTGGCACATTGCGCATCGTGGGCATCCGCACGATCATCTTGCCTATAAATCCTTTCTCGAAGAGATTGGCTATCTGCTTCCCGAAGGCGATGATTTTGAAATCGATACGGCCAATGTCGATCCTGAAATCGCCTCGGTCCCCGGACCGCAATTGGTTGTGCCGATCACCAATGCCCGCTACGCGCTGAACGCTGCCAACGCCCGTTGGGGCAGTCTCTATGATTGTTTTTATGGCACCGACGCCATGGGCAGCCAGCCCCCTGCCGGTGGGTTTGAGCGAGGCCGTGGCGCGCGCGTTGTCGCCAAAGCCCGCGTTTTTCTCGACGAGGCGTTTCCGATTGAAGGCACAAGCCACACCGATGTCCGCCGCTATCACGTCAAGAACGGGCATCTGCTGATCGACGACAAGCCGCTCGTCGATCCGGCGAAATTCGTTGGCTATACCGGCAATCCCAAAGCACCCGACACGATTGTCCTGCGCAACAATGGTCTTCACGTCGTACTGGTCTTTGATCGCGCACATGCGATTGGCAGTCGAGACCAAGCCGCGCTTGCCGATGTGGTTCTGGAAAGCGCGGTCTCGGCGATCATGGATTGCGAGGACAGCGTCGCCTGTGTCGATGCCGAGGATAAGGTTCTGGCTTATTCAAACTGGCTGGGCCTGATGAAGGGCGATCTGTCCACCGACCTCGTGAAGGGTGGCAAGACGGTGACCCGCAGCCTGAACGGTGACAAGACGATCAAGACCCCTTCTGGCGAGGACATGACTCTCAAGGGTAGAGCGCTGCTTTGGATCCGCAACGTGGGCCATCTGATGACGAATCCAGCGATTATGACGCGCGACGGCGACGAAATTTTCGAAGGGCTGATGGACGCGGCAATCACGACTTTGATTGCCATACACGATTTGAAACGCGACAGCGGCAATTCCGTCCACGGCTCGGTCTATGTTGTGAAGCCCAAAATGCACGGCCCTGAAGAAGTCGCCTTTACGAACGAGATTTTCGGACGGGTCGAAACCTTCCTCGGGTTGCCGGCCAATACCGTGAAAATCGGCATTATGGACGAAGAGCGCCGCACGTCGGTAAACCTCAAGGAATGTATCCGTGCCGCGAAATCGCGCGTGGCCTTTATCAACACGGGCTTTCTTGATCGCACGGGTGACGAAATCCATACCTCGATGGAAGCCGGACCTTTCAGCCGCAAGGATTTTATCAAGCGGAAAGCCTGGATCGGCGGTTACGAGGATCGCAACGTCGATATTGGTCTGGAATGCGGGTTGTCAGGCAAGGCACAGATCGGCAAAGGCATGTGGGCGATGCCCGATTTGATGGCCGCGATGCTTGAGCAAAAAATCGGCCACCCAAAGTCAGGCGCGAATTGCGCTTGGGTGCCATCGCCGACTGCGGCGACCCTTCACGCTTTGCATTATCACAAGGTTGATGTGTTTAATGTGCAAGATGCTTTGCGAAAAACCGGTCGTCGTGCCCATGTCGATACTTTGCTGGAAATTCCGCTGGCGGCGTATCGTCGCTGGAGCAAAGAACAGGTCATGCGCGAAGTCGAGAACAATGCTCAGGGCATTTTAGGTTATGTCGTCCGCTGGATCGATCAGGGCGTCGGGTGTTCGAAAGTGCCGGACCTGAATGATGTCGGACTGATGGAAGATCGCGCCACCTGCCGGATTTCGGCGCAACATATCTCGAACTGGCTGCATCATGAGGTCGTTAACGCCCAAGAGGTGATGGCCGCTCTGCATAAAATGGCAGCGGTTGTTGATCGGCAGAATGAGGCCGATGCAAGCTATACCCCTATGGCCCCCGATTTCAGCGGAATAGCCTTTCAGGCGGCCTGCGATCTGGTGTTCAAAGGCCGCAGCCAGCCCTCGGGCTACACGGAACCGGTTTTGCATGCACGCCGGTTAGAGTTGAAAGCCAGTCTCTGATCTGTTCTGATTGTGAATGGGGGCGTTCCGCCCTCATTTGGCCAAGCGGCCATTTCACAACCGAATTTGCATCGGTTCAGACCAAGGGGCAGAACATGGCGGCACTATCTCTCCGCAAGGCACGTACGATTATTCGCAAAACGCTTGAGCACGGTAAGGCACAGGGGTTCCGGCCCTTGTCGGTTGTTGTGCTGGACGACGGCGGCAACGTCAAAGCCTTTGAGCGCGAAGATGACGCCGCACCGGGGCGTTTCGCGATTGCCCATGGCAAGGCCTTTGGGGCGATCATGCTTGGAATGCCCGGTTCAGCGCAGAAAGCCCGCGCCGAAGAACAAGCCTATTTCATGCAGGCGATCAACGGCGTCTACGGCGGACAGGTTGTGCCTGTTCCGGGGGGCATTTTGCTGCGCGACAAGCGTGGCCGGATCGTCGGTGCGATGGGGGTCACGGGTGACACGTCGGAAAATGACGCAGACGCCGGTTTGGCGGGAATCGAAGCCTCGGGGCTGGTCGGCGAAGCCTGAGACCCTTTTGCTTGGCCGCAGGATAGCATAAACATGCCTCAAGCAAGAGGTATCATTATGACTCGTCCCGTCGTTGGCATTATCGGCAATCAGCACATCCTGAACGAAGACTATCCGGTGCACGCGGGTGGTCTGATGAATTCCGAAGCCATTGCACAAGTGGCAAATTGCATGCCACTGCTGATCCCGTCGTCGCCAAAGTTCGTTGCGGTGGAAGAGCTGTTGGAAACCTGTGACGGATTTCTTTTGACCGGCGGACGCCCGAATGTTCACGCGGAAGAATACGGCGAAAACCATACCGAGGCTTACGGCGATTATGATCGCTGTCGCGACGCTATAACGCTGCCGCTGATTCGCGCCTGCGTTGAGCGTGGTCAGCCGTTTTTGGGGGTCTGCCGAGGGTTTCAAGAGGTCAACGTCGCCATGGGTGGCACGCTTGATCCTGAGATCCGCGATCTTCCCGGGCGGCTTAATCACCGCATGCCCCCCGATGGCACGATCGAAGAGAAATTCGCCCTGCGCCATGATGTAACCTTTTCACCCGATGGGCCGTTTAGCCGCTTGTTCGGGGCCGAGAAGGTGTTGACGAATACGTTGCATGGCCAAGGCATCAAGACGCCCGGCGCGCGCATTGTGATCGACGGCTACGCGCCCGATGGCACGCCCGAGGCGATCTACGTCAAGGATGCACCCGGCTTTACACTGTCAGTGCAGTGGCATCCCGAATACAACGCCGCAAATGATCCGGTGTCGCGCCCCTTGTTCCAAGCCTTCGGGCAGGCGGTGCACGCGTGGCGGTCGGGGTCAGTTGCGACGAAACTCAGCGCTTAGGCTGCGTTTGGGATTGCCGCGGCTGAAGCGTCTGGCTGCGTCAGCAAACGGGCTTCATGCGCTTTGAGGCAGGGACGCGCCGTTTCGCCATAGGCCGCGACGTCGTCCTCCAAATGTGGGAACGCCTCAAAGAGGCGGGCTTTGCTTTGGGTCGAAATTGTCGAAAGCCCCTGTTCCGAGGCGTAGAAACTTTCGGTCTCAGCGCCTTCGGCAAACAGAATTTGGTGACGATCCAGCATCAGGTGATAATAGGTGACCATGGCTTGCGGTGCCTCAGTCACGCCGGGCATATCCAAAAGGTGCTTGGCCGCCACCAGAACCTCGGGGGCGCCAAACAGCAATTCCGACTGAATGCCGCTTATCAACATGCGATGTTGCGGCGACACCAACAGATCGCGCTCAAGCCCGGGAAGCGCGCCTTTTTCAAACTTGATGGGGGCCAATTTGTCACGCCCGTCCACAGCCCGTGCGCCAATCCAGCATAGCTGTTGATAGCCATCGTCGCGTGTTAAAACCTTATCGCCAAGGCGCAGGTTTTCGACTGCCTTCGGACCGTCTTGCGTCTCTATCTTCGTGCCAGATGCGAAACAAATGATGTTCTCGATGTCCGAGAAGTTCAGCGTTGTGCCGTCATAAAGCGTGGCAGACCCAGAGAACGATCCTGTACCGTCATCTGTATAGGTTAGTGTGCTGCGATCCACGAGGCTGTTGAGGTTCAGGGTATCCCCAACCGACTCGTCGTCCTCTTCGCCATCGATCGTGATCGTCGCCGTTCCGACGTCGCCAAAATCGCTGATGACAAAGGTATCGTCACCCGCACCGCCCCAACCGTCATCCCCATGGGCCACGTAAAGCGTGTCGTCACCGTCTTGACCGTAAAGCGAGTCGACACCGGTGCCGCCTGTAAGCGTATCGTCGCCAGCACCAGCATAAAGCGTGTCCGCGCCGCCATCGCCGCTGAGAATGTCGTTTGAGACTTCGCCAACGTCGGGGACGGTTTCAAAATGAACGTCGGTGATCCACAGGGATTGATAGCCGGTGTCACCGTTTGAATAGGAAATCGAAATGCTGCTGACGGGGCCCGCCACAGTGACAAGCGCACTGCCTTCGGCGTCGCTTTCGGCGTCGCCGCCTTCTGCGCCGGTGATCGTGTCGCCGACAACGCTATCGGCGCCCGCCGCCGTGATCGTGACATCAACCGGATTGCCATCGGCATCAAGGGCTGTGACTGAAATAATGTCCTGCCAGCTTCCAGCGCCTGCGTCGATGTCGTTGATGCGGAACTGAACGTTCGCGACTTCATCCGACATGCCGCTGCCAAAGGCCGCGTTGAACTGGATGTCGGTCGTGACCGTATCGCCGAGACCGTCGCCGCCGATCCAAGCGCTTGACGTCGTATCAAATGGCTCGCCCGTGTCGACGTACATGACGTCATCGTCTTCCACCAACACTGCATCAAGCTGACCGTTGTCGGTGAAGTTGACGGTGACGTCCATCGTGCCGGTGTTCTGGACGAAACCGTTCTCAATATCCGTGCCGTCAATGCCCTGTGCGGTCCAGCTCAGGCTTTCCGCGACCGAGGTCGTGGTGATTTCCTCGCCCCCGTAAATAAGGTCATCACCTTCGCCACCCGACAGATCGTCTGCGCCGTCCTGGCCGTAAATCGTGTCGTCGCCGATGCCACCGTTGATCGTGTCGCCGCCAACGTCGCCAAGCATGGTGTCAAAGGCAACATCCGAGATCCACACTGTCTGCACATCTGGCTGGCCGTTGGAATAGATGATCTCAATCTCGCTGGCCGGACCGGCGATCTCAACAAGAACCGAGCCATCCGCCGAACTTGCCGCGTCTCCGCCTTCAATCGCCGAGACGGTTTGACCGACAACCGTATCCCCACCACTGGCCGTCAAGGTGACGGAGACCGCGTTGCCATCGGCGTCATAGGCATTCACTGTCAGAATGTCCTGATAGAAGCCGGTATACATATCGATGTCATTCAGCCGGAAGCTAATGTTTTCGACTTCATCCGATAACTGAGACCCGGATACCGCTGCAAAGTCGATGACGGTCGTTGCCGTCGCACCAGAGCCGGAGCCGGCGATGAACAGGTTGGAGTTGGGATCAAACGGTTCGCCGGATTAAACGTAGGTCGTGTCCGAGCTTTCGACGCCAAAGAACAACGCATTGCCATCATCGACAAAGCTGACCGAGACGTCGATCCCACCCACGGTTTGCGTGAAGCCCGCCGAGACATCCGTGTCATCCGCCGCAACGGACGACCAGTCGGTCATCTCGCTGGATGTCGTCGCCGAGGGGTCATAATCGCCCCAAAGGACATCGTTTCCGTCGCCGCCGTCAATCGAGTCTGCGCCCGCGCCGCCAAAAACAGTATCGTCTCCGGCACCCGACAGGATCGTATCGTCACCGTCGCCCGCAACGACGCTATCGTCCAAACCGCCCGCCCCATAACCGCTTCCGCTGTCGACGGCATCCCCGTCGGCATCAACAAAGGACGAGTCGATCAATTCGCTGGAATTTGTCCCGCTTACCACCTGATCGGATGTGACGGCCGGGTAGGTGGGCGAGGAGTCGACCTCGCCGGACTGAATTTGCCTCAGGCGTCCCGAGTCAGGGCGAAAGTAAATGTTTCCGTTGGTCGCAAGGTAGTATCGTCCGGTTTCGTATTGGTTTGTCGCGCTGTTGGAATCCCAAAAAATCGCGCCGGTGCCGATCATTGTATCGGTGGTAAACTGAACGCGGGATGTGCTGAGAATATCGCCCGGATCGAGCGTCCCATCCCCCAAAATTACCTGATACCCTCTTGGCATAATCAACCTACAAAACAAACTGGCCCTAAAGGGCCTTTATCCAACAGGTTGGTTCTAGTGCTTGGCTGGGGCGGGAATTCGCTTAAATTGGGGCAAAGTCGTGGCGAATTTTACGACAATTCGACGCGAAAGCGTGGATTGTTTCCAAATTCGGCGGTCAATTGGGGCCCACTTGCGGCAGTGTTGCCAGATTGGGTGTGACAAGTGGCGACTCGACGTTTGGTTACATTCAGAATAATGAATTGATAAGGCTTGAACTTCTCAATGGGGGCACAGGATGAGCACGCTTAAATGGATCGATTTACCGCCGGTTTGGCTCATCGCTTTTGGGTTGATAGCATGGGTGCTGGCCACCTATTTTCCGCTCGGCTTGACCTTTGGCGGGGCATGGGCCGATCTATCGGGTGGAATGCTTGTCGGAGGCGGTATCCTGTTGATGTTGCTTGCTATTTACGAGATGCGGCGGATGAAAACCACGGTCATTCCGCATCGCGACGCTGACAATTTGGTGCAGTCCGGCATTTTCAGCAGAACGCGCAATCCGATCTATCTCGGGGACGCAATGATCCTGGCAGGCCTGATCCTGAATTGGAACGCGGTTCTGGCGCTGCCGCTGGTTCCGATCTTCGTCTGGGTGATCGAGAAACGCTTTATCGTGCCGGAAGAAGACCGCCTGCGTCGCAAATTTCGGCTGGACTTCGCCAAATACGAACAAAAGGTCAGACGCTGGGTATAGGTAGTACTACCAACCGTGCCCCGCATTCGGCCTCGTTATATTGTGCAGCCGCAGCATGTCGATTATAGGAAACACAACTGAAAGTTCCGTTTCATCGGTGCTTTCTTGAAAGAGACACAGCAATCTGAGGGGGATTGAGACTTGAAGATCGGAACGCCCAAGGAAGTGTTCGCTGGTGAGAATCGCGTTGCGATGACACCGGAGTCCGCCAAGCAGTTACAGAAACTTGGTTATGAATGCGCAATTGAAGCGGGGGCTGGCGCGAATGCCGGTTTCTCGGACGCTGACTATTCGGATGCGGGGGTTGAGGTTGTCAAAACCGCCGCCGCCCTTTGGAAGGCCTGCGATATTGTCGCCAAGGTGCGCCAGCCGGACGACAAAGAGCTAAAGCGCCTGACGGCGGATAAGACGCTGATTTCATTCTTCAATCCTGCGGGTAACGACGATGGCATGGCGGCGGCCAAGGCCAAGGGCGCAAATGTGATCGCCATGGAAATGGTGCCGCGGATCAGTCGCGCGCAGAAGATGGATGCGCTGAGCTCGATGGCCAATATCGCCGGGTATCGCGCGGTGATCGAGGCGGGCAACAACTTTGGTCGCTTCTTCACCGGTCAAGTAACGGCGGCGGGCAAGGTTCCACCAGCCAGGGTTCTTGTGGTTGGGGCCGGTGTGGCCGGTCTGGCGGCGATTGGCACCTCGACCGCGCTCGGGGCGATCACCTACGCCTTTGACGTGCGTCCAGAAGTGGCCGAACAGGTCGAATCGATGGGCGCAGAGTTTGTTTACCTCGACTTTGAAGAGGAACAGCAAGACGGCGCGGCCACCGGTGGCTATGCCGCCGTGTCATCGCCCGAGTTCCGCGAGGCGCAACTGGCCAAGTTCCGCGAATTGGCCCCCGAGGTTGACATCGTCATCACCACGGCGCTGATCCCCAACCGCCCAGCCCCCAAGCTGTGGCTTGAGGATATGATCGCGGCGATGAAGCCAGGCTCGGTCATCGTTGACCTTGCGGCGGAACGGGGCGGCAACGCCGAAGGCACGGTGCCGGATGAAAAGATCGTCACCGACAACGGCGTGACCATTGTGGGCTATACCGACTTCCCCAGCCGCATGGCGTCGCAAGCCTCGTCGCTTTATGCCACCAACATCCGTCACATGATGACCGATCTGACACCGGAAAAGGACGGTCAGGTCAATCACGACATGGAAGACGATGTGATCCGCGGCGCGACCGTGACCTATCAGGGGGAAATCACCTTTCCACCTCCGCCGCCGAAAATTCAAGCGATTGCGGCGAAACCAAAAGAGGTGGTGCCCGAGAAGACCCCCGAAGAAAAACGCGCCGAGGAAGTGGCCGCCTTTAAGGCGCAGACCCGCAATCAGGTCACCTTGCTGACTGTTGGCGGGGCGCTGTTGCTGGGTGTTGGCCTTGTGGCCCCCGCCAGCTTTATGCAGCACTTCATCGTGTTCGTGCTGTCAGTCTTCATCGGCTTCCAGGTGATCTGGAACGTCAGCCACGCGCTGCACACCCCGCTGATGGCGGTGACCAATGCGATCTCGTCGATCATCATCCTTGGGGCGCTCTTACAGATCGGATCAAGCTCGGTGATCGTGATTATTCTTGCTGCCTTGTCGGTCTTTATGGCCGGTATCAATATCTTTGGCGGTTTCCTCGTAACACGGCGCATGCTTGCCATGTTCCAGAAATCTTAAGGGGGCCGGAACGATGGAATTGGGCTTCACCACTGCCGCTTATGTTGTTGCGGCTGTTCTTACGATCCTCTCGCTTGGGGGGCTTTCGGGTCAGGAAAGCGCGAAACGCGCTGTCTGGTATGGCATTGTCGGTATGGGCCTGGCGGTTGCCGCAACCCTGATGGGGCCGGGCGCTGGCTTTTGGTGGCTGTCGATCCTTCTGATCGCGGGTGGCGGTACGATTGGTTACAAGCTGGCAAACGGTGTCGAGATGACCCAGATGCCGGAACTTGTGGCGGGTATGCACGCGCTGGTCGGTCTGGCGGCTGTCTTTGTTGGCTTCAACGCTCACTTTGAGCTGGGCAACGTCATGGCCATGGACGACACCGCCAACAAAGCGCTTGAGGGCTTTGCCGCCCTTCTGGCCAAGAAAACCCCTGTTGAAATCAACATCCTGCGGGTCGAGGCAAGCCTTGGTATCTGGATCGGTGCAGTCACCTTTACAGGCTCGGTCATTGCGTATGGCAAGCTCTCGGGCAAGGTCAATTCGGCTGCGACCAAGCTGCCGGGGGGCCATGTGCTGAACGCATCGGCGGCTTTGGTCTCGCTGATCGGTCTGATCTGGTATCTGAACTCTGGCGGTCTGTTGCCGCTTCTGATTCTGACGCTTATGGCGCTGTTTATTGGGTTACACCTGATTATGGGCATCGGTGGTGCGGACATGCCCGTCGTTGTCTCGATGCTGAACAGCTATTCGGGCTGGGCGGCGGCGGCGATCGGCTTCTCGCTGGGCAATGATCTACTGATCGTTGTGGGGGCATTGGTTGGCTCCTCTGGTGCGATTCTCAGCTACATTATGTGCAAAGCGATGAATCGTTCGTTTATCAGCGTGATTTTGGGCGGCTTTGGCGGCACGACCGGACCGGCGATGGAGGTTGAGGGCGAGCAGATCGCCATTGACGCCGACGGCGTGGCCGGCGCGCTTGAGGATGCCGACAGC
>JBELFK010000044.1:0-10677 GCA_042092935.1 Paracoccaceae bacterium
TACGCTCGGCCGTCGCGGCGGGAACCGACAGGCCCATAGCGATATCGCTGGTAACATGATCGCCGCCAATTCGCACGGAATCCGCATAAATCATGTGCTTCTTCATGAAGATCGACATGCCGGTCGAGCCGCCCCCCATGTCGATACACGCCGCACCCAGTTCCTGCTCGTCTTCAACCAGACAAGAAACGCCAGACAGATAAGCCGATGAGGCAATGCCCGCCAGTTCCAGATCGCAGCGCTTAACGCAAAGCATGATATTTTGGATGACCGAATGGTCCACCGTCAGCATGTGCATGTCGGTTGCAAGTTCCTGCCCGACCTGACCGCGCGGATCATTCAAACCACTGCGATGATCCAGCGCAAAGTTGATGGGTTGCGCGTGGATGATCTCGCGCCCGCGGCCATAGTCGGGCACGTCGCATGAAGCCAAAACCCGCGCGATGTCTTGCTCGGTCACCTGTTCGGCCTCGACTTCAATACGGCCCTCTAGCCCATAGGACCGGGGACGTGCGCCCGAGAGACAGGCGATCACGTGGTCAACGCGTATATTGGCCATTTTCTGCGCCGCTTGCACCGCCGTGCGAATGGCACGCTCGGTTTCTTGCATGGCATCCACTTCACCCAACCGAACCCCGCGCGAACGCGTGGTCGCAGCGCCGATAACCCTGAATCCCGCCTGTCCCGCCATCGAGCCAATGCCCTCGGCCTCGTGAAACGACTCGGTGCCATCAAAGCGCAGAACCAGACAGGCCACTTTTGACGATCCGATGTCGAGAACCGCAACCACGCCTCGTTGGATCGCGGCTTTGCGCATCGCGCGCATGGCGCGTTGGGTTTCGTAAAATTCACTCATCAGTGCTGGCCTCCTGAAATAGCGGCTCTGGTTTTTCGGATTTCGTCCATCACGTCTTGTGAAACGCGGACCGTTGGACGATTTGGATTTCGCATGTCGATCACGTCGATACGCCGTGCGAGAAGATCTTGCATTTGCGCCCGCGCCATCACGCGCTCAAGCGCTGCAACAGCGCCCGTTGATGGCAACATGATCCGCTGCCCATCGTCGAGAACAACGTCCCAACGACGCTCTCCCACACGCACGAGACCACGAATGCGGTCCGCAACCGGAGCAGCAACAGCGAACAGTCGACGCGCTTCAACCGTGGCCTGATCGGCCCCTTCTCCGGCGATCAACGGCAAATCCGGTCGATCGGTTCTTGCAGCCAGTGGCCCGACGCGCAGACCCTGCGGGTCGAGCACCTCAAGACCATCACCGCGCCGCCAAACAATCGCCGGCTGGCGTTGCGACACCGAGAATTGAAGAATGCCACCGGGGCGGATTTGAAGTTTGGCGTCTGCGACAGCATCAAGACCCATGGCGTTCTGGCGCATGCCTTCAAGATCCAGATCCCAGGAGCTGACAGGAAAATCCAAGGCCATGATCTCGCGAATATCCTCGGCCACCTCGTCGGATGCGCCTTCGATAGACATCAGCTTGACCATGAATTCGGGCCGCTGCTGGATGGCGTATTTCATATCCATGTAAGCGCCGATAATCACGTCGCGGCGGCCTTGGTCGGCCAGATAAAGCGTAGAGCCAAGGAATACGATCACAAACGGCAAACCAACGCGGACAAACAACCGGAACAGCGGCGTCAGCCAGAGTCGTTCGACGCGATAAGCCCAACGCGAGGGGGCAGGATCAAAGCGTCCGGTCATCTGCGACATGAGGCGTCCTCCACCAACCAAGTGCACAAACCTGCGAAACTGATGCCGCAAATTTCGGCCTGTTCGGGCGACAATGACGTCGGCGTCATGCCCGGCTGCGTGTTGGTTTCCAGCAATATCAACCCCTCTAGGCCTTTGCTTTCGTCCCAACGAAAATCGGTACGCGTCAGGCCCTTGCACCCCAAGACGTTGTGCGCCCTAAGCGCGTAGTCGCAACAGGCCTCAGTGATTTCTTGCGGGATATTTGCCGGCACAATGTGGCTGGATCCGCCCACTTCATACTTCGCGTGATAGTCATACCAGCCGTCGGTCACGATGTCCGTCACGCCCAAAGCGCGATCGCCCATCACCGTTGTCGTCAATTCACGACCCGGTGCAAATTCTTCAACCATAACGATGTCGGGCATGTCGTCGCCAAGCTTTGGGGGACCATTCGCGGCCTCATGCACGATGTAGACGCCCACGGAACTACCCTCATCGTTCGGCTTAGCCACATAGGGCGGCGTCATAACGTGGCCTGCCGACACGTCCGACTTTGCCGCGAGGACACTGGCGACAACGGGCAACCCAGCCGAGCGATACACCGCCTTGCTGCGCGCCTTGTCCATCGCAAGTGCCGAGGCCAAAACGCCGGAATGGGTGTATGGGATCTTCAGCCACTCAAGGATACCCTGAATGCAGCCGTCCTCGCCCCATTTTCCGTGAAGGGCATTAAAGGCAACGTCAGGTGAAATCTCTTGCAGGCGTGCAGCAATATCGGGGCCAGCATCGACCTCGACAACTTTATATCCTGCGTCCCGCAGTGCGTTCGCGCATTCGCGCCCAGAAGACAATGACACCTCGCGCTCAGCCGAAGGTCCGCCCATCAATACCGCCACTGTCGGGTTTGCCCTGCTCGACATTCCCACGTGTGCCTCAAATTCCCGACCCTTTTGCGGGCCGTTATTATTCGGTTTTTTCAGGGGCCGGTTCGCCGACCCTCATGATCTCCCACTGTAACTCTATTCCCGAGTCTTGGAAAACCTTTTTTCGAACTTCCTCGCCCAAAGTTTCAAGGTCTTGGGCCGTTGCATCGCCGGTATTGACCATAAAGTTTGAATGCTTGGGACTCATCTGCGCGCCACCAACGGTCGCGCCACGCATGCCTGCGTTGTCGATAACCTTCCACGCCTTAAGGTCATGCGTGTCATCCGCCTGTCCGGTCGAGCTAAAGCCAGCGGGATTTCGAAATGTGCTGCCTGCGGTTCTGTCCTTGGTGGGTTGGGTTTCGTCGCGCTTTTGAAGCTGCATTTGCATACGGTCTGCCAAGGCTTCCGGGTCACCAAGAGGCGCCTCAAACGTCGCCTCAACGATCACCCAGCCGTCAGCCAAATCGGTTTGGCGATACTGAAACGCAAGATCGTCAGCGGTAAGGGTCACGATCTCGCCCTTGCGCGTCACCGCCCGAGCTTCGACAAAAACATCAGCGATATAATGCCCATAGCAACCGGCATTCATGCGAACGGCCCCACCAATCGCGCCGGGGATCGTGCGCAGAAAAGTCAGGTCAACGCCTTGCTCCGCAGCTTTGCGCGCAACATGCGCGTCAAGCGCAGCGACCCCCGCGGTCACGCGGTTTCCATCCACCAAAATGTGATTGAAACCGCGTCCCATGCGGATCACAACAGCGCGCAGCCCCCCGTCGCGCACGATGAGATTAGATCCGACTCCCATCGGAAAAACGTCGACATCGCGCGGCAACGCGGACAGAAACGCAGCCAGATCATCGACATCCGCAGGTTGGAACAACCAATCAGCAGGGCCACCGACGCGCAGCCATGTCAGGTCGGCCAAGGATCGGTCCGGCGTCAGCTTTCCGCGTGGTGTGGGTAGGTTCGACATAGGGTATCCCGAGGTTCAGGCTTGGTTTAGCCCTTGCTTGTCTCTTTGAAAAGCGCCCTCAAAAACGCGATTTGAGCCATTTCCAAAAATAGTACACCGGCCAACGCAGAACGCTCAGCCCGGCGGCAAAAACGATCAACCCGATCCACGGCCCGTTTTGAAGCGTGACATAGCCGAGGATCGGCACTCCGACGGCGATCAACACATAGGCAAACGGCCAATGCTTGCGCTTGCTTGGGATCAGCGCACCAAGGTTGGCAACAATGGCCCATGCCGCAGCCAATATCAGGGACAGATTCATGCGCCCACTCCGCCCAGATTGGCCACAAGCGCAGCCCCTGCCGCCACAAGGCCAAAGACCGGCACCGCCATGGGCACCTGAAACGGAGCTTCGGGCGTGCGGCGCTTCAACGCGATGAGGCTTGCGTTTACCACGACGAAAACCGTCAAAAGAATGGTCGACGTCGCCTCGGCCAGCGTTGCCAAGGGAAGCGCCATTGCCCCGATTATCACAAGCGCTCCAATCAATACCGTCGCCAAAACCGGTGTTCCGCGTTTTGGGTGGGTGGTCGTAAACATTCCAAGGGCCTTGTGCTTGCGCCCAAGGCCGAACATCACCCGCGACGCCATCACGATCTGGGCCAGAACTCCGTTCAGCGCGGCAAACACCGCAATTGCAGACAGGAATTGCGCATCTCCCCCGCGACCAGCTTGCCAAACAAGCGCGAGCGGTTGGCGGCTTTGACCAAGCTCGGCCAAAGGCACCGCGCGGACCGTCGCCCAACTGACCAAAGCGTAAATCGTTGTCGTTATGACCAGCGATAGAAGAATGGCCATGGGCATATTGCGCTCGGGCCGCTCAACCTCTTCGGCCATATTCACAATGTCCTCAAATCCGATGAACGCAAAAAACGCCAACACCGCTGCTGCCGCTACTCCGCCCAATACCAAGGGTTGGGGCGCAAGAAAGTCAGCGCTTGGCTCGACCGAGAATCCAACCCAAACCACAAGGGCCAGCCCAATCAACTCGATCGCTGTGAATATCGCCGCCAGCGCAAGGCTTTCCAGAACGCCGACAACCGCGACCGTCGTCAGTAAGACCCCAAGGATCACTATGCCCGCAAAGGCGGGGATCGGCGCCAATGCCATCAAATATCCGACTCCACCGCTCAGAACAGCCGAGGCCGACACCGTGCCGGCGGCCACGATCGCAAGCCCGACGATCAATCCCAACAGTGGCAAATTTAAACCCTTTTCGACAAACGCAGCCTCGCCTGCGGCCTCTGGTATACGCGTGCTGAATTCCGCGTAGCTGAGCGCCGTAGGGGCTGCGATCACACCCGCTAGCAAAAAGGCCCAGGGCGCGTGAATACCAGCTTCGGCGGCCACGGCGCCGACAAGGACGTAGATGCCAGCGCCCACCATGACGCCGACACCATAGGCTGTCAGCAAGCCTAACCCTATCCGCCGTTTAAGTGCCTCTGCCATGTGTTCAGGCCTTGCCCCTATTCCAGTTTCTCGGCCAATTCGCGTGCCCACGCCGAAATCGTACCCGCCCCAAGGCAAACAACCATATCGCCGGGTTTTGCTTCGGCTTTAACGAGCTTCGTCAAATCGTCTTGTTCTTCAATTGCCAAGGCGTGTCGATGACCGTGGCGGATCAATCCCGCAACAAGTCCGTCTCGGTCCGCCCCCTCAATCGGGTCTTCGCCCGCCGAGAAGACTTCGGAAATGCCAACAATGTCTGCCTCGTGAAAACAGCCACAGAAATCCTCGAACAACGAATGCAGGCGCGAATAGCGATGCGGCTGATGCACCGCGATGACGCGGCCTTCGCAGGCCTGCCGCGCTGCCTTAAGGACCGCCGTAATCTCAACCGGATGATGGCCGTAATCGTCAATGATCGTGACGCCGTTCACTTCGCCAACCTTGGTAAAGCGGCGGTTCACCCCCTTGAAGCCAGCCAGCGCCGCACGAATATCTGCGTCACTTGTCCCGAGATGATGCGACACCGCCACTGCGGCCAAGGCATTGGACACATTGTGATCGCCCGGCATCGGCAGGGTGCACCCTTCGATCACGCGATCATCGGCCTGAAGCGCGATGTCGAAATAGGCAGTGCCAGCCTTGTAGGTCAGGTTGATCGCACGCAAATCGGCTTGGGCGTTAAAGCCATAGGTGACAACCCGCCGGTCGGTGATCCGTCCAACCAAGGTTTGAACCTCCGGGTGATCCGTGCAGCAGACTGCAAGACCATAAAACGGGATGTTTGAAACGAAATCGTAAAACCCGTCGCGCAGCGTGTCAAAATCTCCCCAATGTTCCATATGTTCGGGATCGATGTTCGTCACGATGGCAATCGTCGCTGGCAGGCGGTTGAAGGTGCCGTCGCTTTCATCAGCCTCGACAACCATCCACTCGCCCTGCCCCATCCGCGCGTTTGAGCCATAGGCGTGAATGATGCCGCCGTTGATAACGGTCGGATCAAATCCGCCGCCCACCATCAATTCGGCCATCATCGTCGTCGTCGTGGTTTTCCCGTGGGTGCCCGCCACAGCGATGTTGGATTTAAGCCGCATCAGCTCGGCCAGCATTTCGGCGCGGCGCACAATGGGGAGGCCTTTGGCACGCGCCGCGTCAAGCTCTGGGTTGCCCCGCTTGATCGCAGATGAAATCACGACAACCTCGGCCGTTTCAAGATTTTCGGCCTTTTGACCGTAGAAAATCTTAGCGCCAAGCCGCGCCAGCCGCTGGGTGATGGCCGAGCTTTTCAGATCAGACCCCTGAACCGTGTACCCGTATTCCAGCAGCACCTCGGCGATCCCCGACATCCCGATACCGCCGATACCAACAAAGTGGATCGGGCCAACGTCACCTGGCAGTTTGGTTCTCGGTGTCATGTTGCGCCCTTTCCAGCAATGCGCTCAACCAGATCAGCAAGGTCATTGGCCGCGTTGGGGCGACCGTATTCAATCGCTGCGCGCGCCATTTCCTGCTGCGTGCCGGTATCCTGCAATATCCGCGTTATGTCCGCAGCAAGCAGAGCTGGGGAAACATCGCGCTCGGGTATCGCGATTGCGGCACCGGCGTCAACCAATCCCCGCGCATTTGCGGTTTGGTGATCGTCCAAGGCAGCGGCAAACGGGATGAGAATTGAGGGGCGACCAATGACGCTGATATCTGCGACGGATGATGCGCCCGCGCGGCTTATCACCAGCACCGCCTGCGCCATCAATTCCGGCGCATTGTCAAAAAACGGTGCCACATCTGCTGAAATGCCGGCATCCTGATAGGCTTGGACAACACGCACATGATCTTCGGCGCGGGCTTGATGGGAAACGTGAACGCGTGGCTTCAACGCGGTGGGCAATTGCCCAAAGGCCACAGGCACGTGATCCGACAGGATCCGCGCCCCCTGAGACCCGCCCATCGCGAGGATATGCAGATCCGCGCCTTTGGGCAAATCTGCCCCAGCGCGATGCAAGACCGCCGCCCGCACCGGATTTCCAATGTGTTCGCCCGTCGCACCTTTGGGCAACGCGGTCGGCCAAACGCCACAGGCAACCGTCGAGACGCGCGGCGCAAACAGCTTGTTCACACGTCCCAAAACGCCATTTTGTTCATGGATCAGCCGAGGCAGACGTTTCAGCCACGCGGCTGACAACGCCGGTATTGACGGGTAGCCGCCAAATCCGATCACCACCGCGGGTGGCTCGCGCCGCATATTGCGCAGGGCCGAGATGACGCCACCCAAAATTCGAAACGGTGCGACCAGCTTTGCGACAATGCCGCCGCGGGCAAAGGTCGCGCTCGGCAGCACTTCTATCTCAACCCCGTCGGGAAACGCACCGGTGTATCTTGCCCCGCGCGCATCCGTTGACAGTTTCACCCGCCAGCCACGCTGCAACATGACTTCGGCCAAGGATTGGGCCGGAAACATATGTCCACCCGTACCACCCGCAGCCATAACGAGAAGCGGGGCGTGCGTCATCGGCGTCCCCGACCTCTCAAAATATCGCTGATCTCGCCCTGAGGCCGCAGACGCGTAAACGCCAAAAGCATCCCGATGGCAGCGCCACCGGCAATCAAGGACGACCCCCCGTAACTGACAAAGGGCAATGTCATGCCCTTGGCGGGAAGCAACCGCGCGGCAACACCCATGTTGATGACAGCTTGCACACCAAACATGCACGCCAAACCCGTTCCGGCGAGGCGAATGAACACGTCACGCTCGCGCAGCAGGCGCATCAGCGAACGCAAAACAATAGTCGCATAGAGACCGATGATAATCAGAACCAGAACTAGCCCGTATTCCTCGGCGGCGACGGCGATAATGAAATCCGTGTGGGCATCCGGCAGAGACCACTTCACGCTTCCCTCGCCCAATCCGACGCCAAAAACGCCGCCCTCTTGGATCGCATTCGTCGCATATCCGATTTGTGAGGTCGGATCGATCTCTGAGTCAAGGAACCCGTCGATGCGCCGTGCAAAGTGCACTGACGAGTTGTAGGCAATTGTGCCCGCGAAAATCACCAGCCCCCCCATGCCCAGCAGCAGCAACATCGGTGCGCCACCAACGAAATAGACGATACCCCATACAAACAGAACCACACTCGCCTGGCCAAAATCGGGCTGCATCGTCAAGAACGCTGCAACAGTGACCGCAAGCAAAAAGCTGATCTGTTTGCCGGGCGGGCCGTTGATCTCGGCACTCGCAGCCAGCAGCCACGCCGAAACCACGATGAACACCGGCTTCAGAAACTCGGACGGTTGCACCGAGGCGAACCCAAGCGAATACCAGCGCACGGCCCCCTTGCCGTAATCCGTTCCGAAAACCGGCAAAAATGCGAGGGCAATAAACGTGACGACAAAGGCAATTGTCGACAAGCGGCGCAGCAGTTTGGGATCCATCATCGAGGTGACGAACATCGCAATCAAAGCCATGCCACCAAAGATTGCTTGCCGCTGCACATAGTAAAACGGCTCAAACCCGTTGCGCGCGGCCAGCGGCGGAGACGCCGCCAACCCCAGCAGGATGCCAATCCCAAACAGGATCAGAATGCATGTGATTGTTATCTTATCAACTGTCCGCCACCAACGTGGAAGAACCGGGTCGCCCTCGTGCACGGGTTGCGCACCGTAAACCATCTCTGTCATGAGATACCGCCAAACTGCCTCAAAATTCGCCCCTTTGCGGGGTCTATCCTGACAGTGTAGCGAATTTTTTGGCTTCGTTCCAGTTCAAATCCCCTTGCCTTTGACACGACTTCAATGCACCCCGCTAGAATGGATTGGGATACAGTCATAATCGGCGCAGGCGCGGCAGGTTTAATGTGCGCTGCGCACTGCAAGGGCCGCACCTTGGTGATCGATCACGCCAAAAAGGCGGGCGAGAAAATCCGGATTTCCGGTGGCGGGCGCTGCAATTTCACCAACCTCTATTGCGACCCCACCAACTTTGTGTCCGGCAATCCGCATTTCTGCAAATCAGCCCTGTCGCGCTACACGCAATGGGATTTCATCGAATTGATGCGCACCCATAAAATCGCATGGCACGAAAAAACCCTCGGCCAGTTGTTTTGCGACGACACAGCCAAGGATGTTGTCGCGATGCTTTTGGACGAAATGGCAAAGGCAGGGGCACAGCTTCGCCTGGAATGCTCCGCCTCGGAAATCACGCAAATCACCGGTGGATTCGCCCTCAATACATCCGCCTTGGGGCGCATAACGACAAAAAGCCTTGTGATTGCCACGGGTGGCAAGTCGATCCCAAAAATGGGCGCGACCGGCTTTGGCTACGATATCGCGCGCCAGTATGGCCTGCCACTGACCGACACACGCGCCGGTCTCGTGCCTTTGACCTTCACCAACGGTGACTTCAAAGAAATCTCGGGCACCGCCGTTCCCGCCCGCATTCAGGCCCAGCGCGGACCCAGCTTCGACGAAGCACTGCTGTTCACCCACCGCGGTCTCTCGGGCCCTGCGATCCTCCAAGCCTCAAGCTATTGGCGTGAGGGCGAAGAGATCACCGTCCACCTCGTCCCCGCGCTTGATCTGTTTCAAACGCTCCGCGAAAAACGCAAGAGCGCGGGCAAGCGAAACCTGACAACGCTCATGGGCGAAATCCTGCCAGCGCGGCTGGTCGAGCATCTGGCCAACTCCTTCGATCTAAGCGGCAACATGGCCGATCAGTCGGACGCCCGACTGCGCGAGATCGCCGACGCGCTTGCAAATTGGCGTTTGCGTCCCTCGGGATCCGAGGGCTACCGCACCGCCGAAGTCACACTGGGCGGCGTCGATACCGACGCCTTGTCATCCAAAACCATGGAAGCCAAATCCGTCGCCGGTCTCTACTTTATTGGCGAGGTCGTGGATGTCACGGGATGGCTTGGGGGTTTCAACTTTCAATGGGCGTGGTCGTCGGGCTGGGCCGCCGGTCACGCGATTTCGTCAACCCTCTGAAATCCGCGCCTTGACGTAAGCGACGAAATCATCACCGCGCAATTCGAAATTGTCGTATTGATCGAAACTCGCCGCCGCAGGGGCCAGCAAGATCACATCACCCTCCTCGGCCTCGGCCATGGCCCGCTCAACGGCCGTGTCCATAGTCCCGCAAACAACGGTCTCGGTGCTGAGCTTCATGGCAAACGCATCCGCTTCGCGACCAATCACATAGGCGCACCGCACATTGCCGGACTGGGCGTTCAGGTCGTCAAAGCCGCCCTCTTTTTCAAGCCCGCCACAAATCCAACGAATGTTGCTGAACGCCGCTAAGGCCTTTGCCGCCGCATCGGCATTGGTCGCCTTGCTGTCGTTGACAAATGTCACACCATTGGCGCGCGCGATCACCTGCGAGCGATGCGGCAAGCCGCCAAAACTGCGCAAGCCGGCCTCAATCACCTTGGGCGCCAACCCAAGAGAGCGACACACCGCATAGGCAGCACAGGCGTTTTGATGATTGTGCACACCAGGCAACCCGCCAATGGCGCGCAAATCGATGCTGGCGACCTGCCGCCCTTTGCGAAACTCGGCCAAAAACCCTTTGCGTGCAAATACATACCAACCCGG
>JBELFK010000044.1:10777-19125 GCA_042092935.1 Paracoccaceae bacterium
GGATCGATGTCCAAAACACCCCGCCCGATGTTGCCCGCAAGCTGAACGTCGCGCCCGACTTCCTCCAGCAAATGCGTAATCAACGCCGAGGTCGTCGATTTGCCGTTCGATCCGGTGACCGCAACTACCCGTGGCATGACGTCAAAATTGTCCCACTCGTTCCCGCCGAGCGAAGCGAAGAACAGCCCTATATCATTGTCGACCTGCACCCCTTTGGCATAGGCAGCGGCAATATGCGGATTGGGCGAAGGGTAAAGATGCGGAATGCCGGGGCTGGTGATAAGCGTCTCAAGCCCTTCAACACCGCCCTTGGCGAAATCCGCCAAAACAAACCCCGCGTCAGCGGCAACCTCGCGTGCGGTGTCGGAATCGTCCCAACACACGACCTCAGCCCCGCCCGCGCGCAGCGCATGTGCCGCGCTCAGGCCAGATCGCCCAAGTCCGAGGACTCCGACCTTTCGGCCCCTATATCCTTTGACCGGTATCAAGAATAACTGTCCAATCCGCTTTATCTTGCAAAAAATACCTTCGGGGGTTTGGGGGTGAAACCCCCATGACGCCCTATCGAATTTTTAGCGACGCAAGCCCGATCATGGCGAGGATCACCGAAATAATCCAGAACCGGATCACGATCGTCGGCTCGGACCAGCCTTTTTTCTCGTAATGGTGGTGGATCGGCGCCATCAGGAACACGCGTTTTCCGGTGCGTTTGAAGTAGGCCACCTGAATAATCACCGAAAGCGCCTCAACCACGAAGATCCCGCCGACAATGGCCAGAACGATCTCGTGCTTTGTGGCCACAGCAATGGCCCCCAAAGCGCCGCCAAGCGCCAGTGATCCGGTGTCGCCCATGAACACGGCCGCAGGGGGCGCATTGTACCACAGAAAGCCCAAGCCACCGCCAATGATCCCCATGACAAAAATCAAGAGTTCGCCAGTTCCGGCCACGTAGTGGACGTCAAGATATTCCGTAAAGTCGACACGCCCGACGGCATAGGCAATCACGCCCAAAGCCCCGCTGGCGATCATGACTGGCATGATGGCCAAACCATCCAAACCGTCCGTTAGATTGACCGAGTTTGCCGAGCCCAAGATCACGAAAATGCCAAACGGCACATAGAACCACCCCAAGTTAATCAGGGTATCCTTGAACACCGGCATCGCCAATTGGTACTGCAATCCCTCAGGATGATAGGCCGAGGCCCACCACGCAGCGATCCCGCCGATGACAATTCCGAGAAGTATCCGTACTTTGCCCGGCACACCTTTTGAGCTTTGCTTTGAAACCTTGGCATAGTCATCCCAAAACCCGATCAGGCCAAAGCCGATGGTGACAAACAACACCAGCCAGATAAAAGGGTTGTCCAGACGCGCCCAGAGCAGCGTCGACGTCAGCAAGGCCCCCACGATCAGCAAGCCACCCATAGTAGGTGTTCCCGCCTTGGCGATATGCCCGTCGGGTCCGTCTTCACGGATGGGTTGACCGCGTCCCTGGCGGCGTTGCAACACTCCGATCAACGGGCGACCGAATATGAATCCGAATAATAGCGCCGTCATAAACGCCCCGCCTGCCCGAAGCGTGATATACTGGAACAGATTGAATGCACTATCGACAGTGGACAGATCGGCCAACCAGTAAAACATTTAGCTACCCTCTTGTTCGGACATCGGCGCGACATGGCCCAATTTTCGTACCGCGTCAACGATAAGCGAAACCTGCGACCCTTTTGATCCTTTAACCAGCAAAACGTCGCCACTGCGAACGATTGCATGCGCAGATTGCGCCAGTTCCTGTGCGGTTTCACACCAACGGCCTTGTTGCGCTTCGGGCAATACATCGTAAAGCGCCCGCATCCTCGGGCCGACGCAGTGAATGACATCAAGCTGGGCGACGAACGGCGTTTCCCCCAAAGCGCGATGCATATTCATCTCATCCGGTCCCAATTCCAGCATGTCGCCCAATATAGCAATGCGCCGACCATTCGCGCCCGTTTTGGCCGCTGCCAAAACCTCAAGCGAGGCAATCATCGACGTTGGATTGGCGTTGAACGCGTCGTCGATAAGATCAAAGTGCAGGTGATCTTCAACCACGTCCATAACGATCCGCTCGCGCGTTCCGCGCCCTTTTGGGGGCACCCAACGGCCTATATCGCCAAGCGCCACCGCAAGATCGAGACCAAGGCAATCGGCAACGCCGATGCTGGCCAAGGCATTCATCGCAAAGTGCTTTCCCGGGGCGCCAATCTTGAAGACGGCCTTTTCACCCCTGATTTTGCAATGAACAATTGTCGTCTGATCCACGAGCGCTATCTTGGTCGCCTCAAAGTCGGCGTTGCCGGATTGCCCGAAATTTAGCAGCTCAATCGCATTTGACTTAGCGATCTGTGAGACCAATTTCGCCGTGCCCATATCGGCGTTGACCAGCGCAACGCCGCCTTTGGTCAACCCGTCAAAGATCGCCGCTTTTTCCCGCGCAATACCGTCGATATTGTCAAACGCCTCAAGATGCGCAGGCGCGACGGTTGTTATCAGCGCAATATCGGGTTTGGCCATTTGCGCCAGCGGCCCAATTTCTCCGGGGTGGTTCATGCCGATCTCAATGATCGCGAAGGCCGCATCCGCGGGCAGTCTGGCAAGCGTCAAAGGCACGCCCCAGTGGTTGTTATAGCTTGCCTCGGCGGCGTGGGTCTTGCCCTGCCCACCCAAAACGATCCGCAGCATTTCCTTGGTCGAGGTCTTCCCGACTGACCCAGTGACGCCAACCACCTTGGCCGACGAGCGCTTGCGTGCGGCGCGGCCCAGATCCTCAAGACCATGCAACACGTTGTCGACGACAAGCAGCGGCGCGTCATTCGCGACACCTTCGGGGACACGGCTGACAAGCGCCGCAGCGGCACCTTTGGCCAGCGCCTGTGCGACAAAGTCATGCCCGTCGCGCAGGTCCTTCAGAGCCACGAATAAATCGCCTTCCTGAATCGTGCGCGTATCAATTGAAACGCCTGTTGCGGCCCAGTCTCCTCGGGCTTTGCCACCCGTGGCCTTGGCGGCATCGGCTGCGGTCCAAAGGATCATGCCAACCCACCATCAAGGGCCGACACCGCCATGCTGGCCTGCTCAACATCGTCAAACGGCAAAATGTCTTCGCCAACAATCTGTCCGGTTTCATGGCCCTTTCCGGCGATTAAAAGCGCATCTCCCGGACCCAAAGCATCAACCGCGCGCAGGATAGCCTCGGCGCGATCCGCAACCTCAACCGCCTCGGGGGCACCCAGAAGTACGCCTGTCCGGATGACGGCCGGATCTTCGCTTCTGGGGTTGTCGTCGGTCACGAAAACCAAATCGGCATGATGTGCCGCCGCTTCGCCCATCAAAGGGCGCTTCGTTGTGTCGCGATCCCCACCAGCGCCAAGAACGACCACCAAGCGGCCCATGACGTGCGGACGCAACGCTTGCAAGGCTGTCGCCACAGCATCCGGCGTATGCGCATAATCGACAAACACCGCCGCGCCGTTTTCTCGGGTTGCAGCCAATTCCATCCGTCCGCGCACGGATTTCAAACGTGGCAGAGTCAACAAGACCTCTTCGGGATCACAGCCCGAGGCGATCGCCAATCCTGCCGCCAGCATCGCGTTCTCGGCCTGAAACCCACCGATCAAAGCCAGCTTCATCTGGTGAATACGCCCGCCATAGGCCATCCGAACCTCTTGGCCAGTGGCGTCAAACCGCTGCGCCAGCAATCGCAGGTCCGCCTCTCGTGCTTTGCCGACGGCCAGCAATTCCTGCCCCGCCTGCATCGCAACATCGGCCATATCGATCCCATGTGGCGTGTCGATGTTGATGACCGCCACGCCTTCGGCTGGCAACACCCGATCAAACAAAGCCGACTTCGCGTCGAAATAGGCATCAAAGGTCTCGTGGTAATCAAGATGGTCTTGCGAGAAGTTCGTGAACCCTGCCGCGACCAATTGAACCCCATCCAAGCGCCGCTGTTCAAGCCCGTGGCTCGACGCCTCCATCGCGGCATGGGTCACACCGGCGCGCGCGGCTTTGGCCAGGGCACGGTGCAAGGTGATCGGTTCAGGCGTCGTATGCTTCAGCGGCATTTCCCACGCGCCCTCAACACCCGTCGTGCCAAGGTTCACGGCCTCAAGCCCCAACTGCATCCAAATCTGGCGCACAAAGGTCGCGACCGAGGTTTTGCCATTGGTGCCGGTGACCGCAACCATCACCTCGGGCTGCGCCCCGAACCAAAGCGCCGCGGCAAACGCCAGGGCCTGCCGAGGGTTTTCGGCGACAACCAGTGCGGCGCCTGACCCTGCCAGTTCCTGTTCAGCAATTTTCGCGCCCGCCGCATTGGTCAGGATAACCGAGGCCCCGGCCTCAAGCGCCATGCCAATAAACTGCGCGCCATGGGCATTGACGCCGGGAAGCGCCGCAAACAGGTGGCCCTCACGCACATCACGGCTGTCGACCGACAAGCCAGTGATGTCTGCGTCCCGTCTTCCCCGCGCGGTCAGACCCAATGCACTTAGCGATTTTGTCTGGCCGTTCATCGTACTTTCCATATTAGTTTGAAGACGTTGTTACACCCGCTTGCGTCACGGGTTCAATCTCTGGTCTCAACCCAAGCAGAGGCGCAACGCGGGTTATAATCTCGGCTGCAATCGGAACGGCTGTCCAACCGGCGGTGCGCTTTGGCTCAATACCGGTTGAAAGCTCTGGTTCATCCAGGGTCACCACAAGCACATATTGCGGGTCATAGGCGGGAAACGCGCTGGCAAAAGTCGAGATCACGCGATCCTCGTAATACCCGCCACCGGTTTCAATCGCCTTGTCCGCCGTTCCCGTCTTGCCCGCGACCGCATAGCCCGGCACATTTCCAAATGTCGCAGTGCCGTCCTTGACGACCGAGCGCAGCATTTCACGCGTCTGGCGCGAGGTTTCGGGGCTGACAATGCGCGGTCCGCGCTCGTAGAAATCCTGTTTCACCAGAGTTGGAGTCACTTTGAAACCACCGTTGACCAAGGTTGCATAGCCCGCCGCCAAATGCATCGGCGTCACAGACAACCCGTGGCCGTAGCTGATCGTGATTGTCGAAAGCTCGGTCCAGTCGGCAGGGTATTTCGGCTTGCCGCCTTTCGCCTCGACCATTTCAACCGAGGTTTGTTCAAAAAATCCAAGCGATTTCAGAAATTCCTGCTGCTTTTCGGCACCAATTTGCAGGGCGAGCCGCGCACTGCCGATGTTGGACGACTTTCGGATGATGTCACGAACCGACAATTCGGCCCCATAGTCCTTGAAATCCTTGATGCGGAATTTGCCCCATGTCAGCGGTCCACGAATATCGACCATCGTATCCGGCGTCACCAGCCCCATTTCCAGCGCCTGAGCCGCGGCAAAAATCTTGAAGGTCGATCCAAGCTCATAAACGCCCTGAACCGCGCGGTTGAACAAGGGGCTGTCCGCAGGATTGCCCTTGGTCGGCGGCGCAGGGCGGTCGTTGGGATCAAAGTCCGGCAGGCTGACAAGGCTGACAATCTCACCGGTATTGGCGTCCAAAAGAATGCCCGCAGCGCCCTTGGCGTTCATCAACGTCATTCCCCCACGCAGCACTTCTTCGACGGCGGACTGGATGCTGAGATCAAGGGTCAGCGCCAGATCCTGCCCCCCATTGGCCGGATTGCGCAAGAAGCTGTCGAATTCCTTTTCGATACCTGCGACGCCAACAACCTCGGCGGCGGCAACATCTTCGCGACCGAAGCTGGCGCCCCCCAATACATGCGACGCCAAACTGCCGTTGGGATAGAGACGCACTTCACGTGGCCCGAATTTCAAGCCAGGCTCGCCGAGGTCATGCACCGCTTGCTTTTGCTCGGGGCTGAGCTTTTTCTTCACCCAAAGGAACTTGCGTTTGCCAGTAAACAACTTGAGCAATTCCTGTTCATCCAACTCGGGGAAGATCGCGGCCAACCCCTCGGCGGCCAGCTCAGGCTCGATCATGCTCTGGGGGGTCGCATACAGCGAATAGGTGTCAAGATTGGTCGCCAGAATACGCCCTTGGCGGTCAACGATATTGCCGCGCTGCGCGATAATTGACGGACCGGAATAGGACGTCTGATGCTCAACCGGATCGGAAATCGCCAACGCCCCCATGCGCACGGCCACCAATGCGAAGAGACTGATAAACGCAAAAATCAGCACCAACAGTCGGCTCTCGGCCCGTGTGCGCGAGGCATCCCGCGCTTGTTCATGACGTGCACGAATATTTTCGCGTTCGATGTCGCCGGGATTGCGACCCGCTGCACGGGCCTCAAGAACCAGGGCCAGGGGGCGAAGCGGCTTGCGGATCATTCTTCAACCTCCAAAACCGATACGGTCACGCGCTCGATAAAATCGTCGGCAAGAACCCCGTTTCGCGGGACTTCGGCGACCTGACCGAACTGCTCGGGGCGCAGCGGCAAAAGCCGCAGACGGTCAAAATTCATATCAACCAGATCACGAAGACGATCAGGACGGTTCAAATAGGCCCACTCCGCGTTCAAAACCCCCATCTGGGTGCGCGCCGCCGCGATCTCGGTCTGCAATTGCTTGGCGGTTTTCAGCGACTTCTGGGTTTCGTAGTTTTCGGTATAGGCCCAAAAGCCCTGTGCGATGACCATCATGAATATGGCTGCATAAACGATTATTTTCATCGCTTCTCATCCTTGCGCATCGGCATCCCGATCTTCTTGGGATCTACACGCCCAAAGGGCGCGTCGGTTCGTGTTGCCACCCGCAGTTTCGCGCTACGAGACCGTGGGTTTTCTGCCAACTCGTCGGCGTCTGGCCCAATAGCCTTGCGGCTTTTGACATCAAACTGAGGCTTCTCCGCCTCGATCTCGGGGGCATAACGGTTCGCCCGCCCCTCGCCGCCGGAACGCGCCTGCAAAAACCGCTTCACCATTCGGTCTTCAACCGAATGGAAGGTCACAACGGCCAGTTGACCGCCGGGCTTCAACGCACGTTCCGCAGCCATGAGGCCCTCAAACAATTCGCCGTATTCATTGTTCACAGCGATGCGCAATCCCTGAAAGCTGCGGGTCGCCGGGTGGCTTTGCCCGGGCTTTGAGCGCGGCAAACACCGCTCGATGATGCCAGCCAGCCGTAAAGTGCGGGTGATTGGCTCAACCTCGCGTTCTTGGACGATGGTTTTCGCAATGCGACGGCTCGCGCGTTCTTCGCCAAAAAGATAAAGGATATTGGCGATCTCGGCTTCCGAGGCCTCGTTCACAATATCGGCTGCACTTTCGCCGGACTGACTCATCCGCATGTCCAACGGGCCGTCGCGCATAAAGGAAAACCCGCGTTCGGCCAGATCAAGCTGCATCGAACTGACCCCAAGATCGAGAACGATACCGTCAAGACCCTGCCCGTAGTCGTCCATCCGCGAGAAAACACCCTGAACCAGCTCAAGCCGATCCCCGTAATCGCTCTTCCAGCCCGCTGCCATCTCAAGCGCAAGCGGGTCGCGGTCGACGCCGATCACCTTGTCAGCGCCTGCGTCAAGCAACGCGCGGCTATAACCACCGGCGCCGAATGTGCCATCCAGCCAGACGCCCTTTACAGGCGAAACAGCCCGCAAGAGCGGGCGGATAAGAACAGGAATATGTGGGGTCTCATTGGCGGGCAGCGCGGACATCGACTATATCCCCTCGTCGCCATCCAAATAGGCCGAGGCATCGACATCCGGATCAAAATCCTCATCCGCTTCTAATGCGCTCTCATAGGCCTTGTCATAGGTCTCGGGCTTCCAGATCTCAAACGTCTCGCCGGTGGACGCAAAGAAAGCCGAGTCATCCAACCCGATTTTCTCACGCAGTTTCGCAGGCAAAACCAAACGGCCGGTTTCGTCAACCGAGGTAAAGACCGCATGTGTGGAATAAAGCCGCTGGAGCGCTTTGCGGCGCGGGTTGGCCCGCGCGAGGCGCTCAATCTGGTCGTAAATCTTTTCAATGGCCGCAAGGGTAAAGCATTCGAGGTAATCGCGCTTTTCATCGCCATAAACGATGACAAGCTGCGGATTGCCGCCTTCTGGAAAATCCGGATCGCCCGAAGCAAGAACACGCCGGAATGCAGCAGGAATCGAGACCCTGCCTTTACCGTCCACTTTGTGGTGGCTTTCGCCTATGAACCTGAGTTTACGGTCCACTGTCCTCACCTTTCCCCCGATCAAAATTGACCCCTTAAGTACGAAACGGCGGATAGGGATGCTGCCACCGCCCTATCCGCCGCCCTCGTCCCGCCTTGCGGGGTGTCCAGCTGCGCGCGCCACCTGGGGGGATGTCTGCTCGCTCGCGCGCCGGATCTCT
>JBELFK010000045.1:0-8737 GCA_042092935.1 Paracoccaceae bacterium
TCGTCCCATGCTGTGCAGCCGATAAGACGGATGTCCTTAAGGTACATATCGCGCATATCCAGCGACACGATCGGGCCGGCGATCGCACCGGACGAAACAAACCGACCGCCGCGTTTCAAGAGTTTTAGCATTGTCGGAAACCCCTCACCGGCGACATTATCGACAACCACATCGATGCTGTTTTCCCCTAAGGCGGCGGATAAATCGGCGTTGCGCTCCAAAATAATGTCCGCGCCAAGGTCGCGAAGCTGGTCGATTTTCGACGCACTGGTGATCGCGAAAACCTTGGCGCCGCGCCGTTTTGCCAGTTGCACCGTCGCCGAACCGACCCCGCCAGAAGCGCCTGTGACCAAAACAGTTTCCGCAGCCTTCAACGCAACCCGATGCAGCATGTTTTCCGATGTTGCATAGGCGCAGGGGATCGTGGCCAATTCCGCGTCGGTCCAATCGCAAGTGACTTTAAACGCCTCAGCAGCGGGGACTTTGACAAATTGCGCAAACGCGCCGTCAAAGTCCGAGGCCATCCAAATGTTGTCCATCACGTCGTAGCCATTCGGGCGCATACAGGCGCGCACCAAAACGCGTTGACCGATGCGGCTGGCGTCAACGGCGTCACCACAGGCGACGATCTCGCCGCAGCAATCGGTGCCTTGGATCAAGGGAAAGGGAGTGGCCTCGTTCCAGCCACCGTCGGATTTTTGTTCGGCGACTTGCTCCTGAACGTCCGAAGTGCTGCTGGTGTCCGCCGTAACGGATGAAGAATACCACCCCAAACGGGTGTTGATCTCTGTGTTGTTGACGCCCGCCGCCAGAACGCGAAGAAGAACGTCACCGGCTTTCAGGGTCGGTGTTGGAACATCGCGATACTCAAGTTTGTCGTAGCCGCCGTTCCCAGTGGTGACGACGGCCTTCATGGTTTTGGGTATTGGCGACATTCGGTTCTCTCTTCCCGCATATTGAGGTTTCGTGGTCTCGACAGATGTGTACCTAATCCGTGATGGCTTCAAAGGCAGACGTTCGCAAGCCAGGCAAGTCGAACGAAACAGCTATCGCGATCATTGACCAATAAATTACCGCATCGATGGATTTTGCTGTTAGCCTAACTGGAACGCAATCGGCGAAGCGAGGCAAAATTGCTTAACTGGCTAAAGAAACACCACATTCCAATCGACACGATGGGCGGAATAATCGCAACGTCGATTACTATTGGGGCGTTTATTGTCGCCTACGGTCAATACGTCACCCAGTCGCGCATTGAAAACGAGCGTCAAGCCAAGCAGTCCTACTACGACTTCATGGAAATCTCGATGAACAACCCGCTTTATTCCAAACCGGGCTTGCGGGACGAACCACTGACGGACCTCGAGTACGAGGGGTTCTACTGGTACATGCAGATCATGTCACAGACGCTAGAGCAGGTGTTCGAATTCGTCCCAGACGAGGAAAGCTGGAATTACAACGCGCTTTTGCAATTCCGTCTTCATTGCGGATATTTCTTATCCGTGGACTACGTGCCCGAAGTCCATTCCGAGCGCTTCCAAAGCCTCGTAGATGAGGCGCTGGCCCTTGAAGAGGACTGGGCCAAAAGCCAAAACCTCGAACTTGAGGATGTTTGCTATATCGACGCGTGACCCAAGACCACCCGCGCGGCGCTTTTAGAAAAACGCCTGCAAGCCGGTTTGCGCACGCCCAAGGATCAGCGCGTGAACGTCGTGGGTGCCCTCATAGGTGTTCACGGTCTCAAGGTTCATCATATGGCGAATGACTTGGAATTCCTCTGAAATTCCGTTGCCTCCATGCATGTCGCGGGCCGCTCGGGCAATGTCGAGAGCCTTGCCGCAGTTGTTGCGCTTCATCATGCTTATCATTTCCGGCGCGGCATCGGCGTCATCCATCAGACGGCCAATTTGCAGCGATCCTTGCAAGCCAAGCGTGATTTCGGTCTGCATGTCCGCCAGCTTCTTTTGGAACAATTGGGTCTGCGCCAGAGGCCTGTTGAATTGCTTGCGATCAAGACCGTATTGCCGCGCGGCGTGCCAGCAGAATTCGGCGGCACCCAAAACACCCCAACTGATGCCGAAACGAGCGCGGTTCAGACATCCGAATGGGCCTTTGAGCCCCTGAACATTGGGCAGCAAAGCGTCGTCACCCACGTCGACTCCGTCCATAACGATTTCGCCAGTGGTCGAGGCGCGAAGCGATTGTTTGCCTTGGATCTTCGGGGCCGAAAGGCCGGCCATCCCCTTTTCGAGAATGAACCCTCGGATTTTGCCCCCGTGCGCTTCGGACTTGGCCCAAACCACGAAAACATCCGCGAACGGGCTGTTCGAGATCCACATCTTGCTGCCCGTCAATCGATAGCCATCGTTGGTTTTCACCGCGCGTGTTTTCATGCCCGCAGGGTCAGAGCCAGCATCAGGCTCTGTCAAACCAAAGCATCCTATCAAAGCGCCGGAACACAAGCCCGGCAAGTATTTCTGCCGCTGCTCTTCGCTGCCATAGGCATAGATCGGATAAATCACCAGGCTTGATTGCACAGACATCATCGAACGGTAACCGCTGTCAACGCGCTCAATCTCACGTGCAATCAGGCCGTAAGATACATACCCAGCACCCAATCCGCCGTATTCTTCTGGGACGGTGACGCCCAGCAATCCGGCCTCACCCATCAAAGGGAACAATTCGGGAGACGAGGCTTCTTCGGCATAGGCCTTGATGACTCTTGGCTGCAACTCGGTCTGTGCGAATTGGCGGGCTGCATCCCGCAACATGCGCTCGTCTTCTGTCAGCTGTTTTTCCAAACGCAGGGCGTCTTCCCAATCAAAGGCCGAAAGGTCGGGCGCGTCTTTTGCGCGAAGTGGTGAAGCGGTCATCATGGTCTCCTCGATATTCGGCGACGATAGGGGGATTGCAACGCTGGTTCAATCATCAGCGCGCCATGTTTGCGCTCGCGGTTTTCAAATGACGCCACGGCGTTGACCGCGCTTGATCTCCCTTCGTTCGGACGGCAATACTCGCCAAGCCAAAATGGGGGGAACATGGACCGCTTCGACGCAATTCTTGAAACGGCTTTGCAATGGCACCAAAGCGGACAGGGGGCTGCTTTGGCGACTGTCGTGCAAACATGGGGCAGTGCACCGCGCCGTGTCGGCAGCTTGATGGCGGTAAGCGGTCAGTCGGAAATTGAGGGCTCGGTCTCGGGGGGGTGCGTCGAAGGTGCAGTTGTCGCCGAGGCACTCGATGCGCTTGAGGACGGACAGCCAAGGCTGCTTGAATACGGTATCGCGGACGGCGACGCCTTTGCGGCGGGCTTGGCCTGTGGCGGCACGATCCGCATATGGCTTGAACCGCTTGGAAGCGTTTTTCCTATCGCGGATTTAGTCGCGCTGACCGAAAAACGCGCTGCGCGACAGGCCGTCGGCTATCTCTGCAACACGCAGACAGGCGCTCGCCGGATCGTTGGGCCTGAGGACTTCCCCGATCGCTTCTTGGCTGACAGATCAGGGTTTGAAGATAATGGCGAAACCTTTGTTACCATTCACAATCCACCGCTTCGATTGGTGGTCGTCGGGGCGGTTCACATCGCGCAAGCCTTGGTGCCCTTGGCGCGGATCGCCGGTTACGATCCCATCATCGTCGACCCACGTTCGGCCTTCGCCTCGCAAGCGCGGTTTCCGGGCGAGACACTGATGCACGATTGGCCGGACGAGGCCTTGAATATACTCGGACTGGATGCACGCACGGCCGTCGTCTTGCTGTCGCATGATCCGAAATTGGACGATCCTGCCTTGCATGCGGCACTTCAGTCAGACGCGTTCTATATCGGCGCTTTGGGTTCAAAGCGCACCCATGCAAATCGGCTTGATCGACTTGCGAACGCCGGATTCAGCACCGAGCACACCGCACGAATCCATGGCCCAGTCGGCTTGAACATCGGGTCGTCCGGTCCGGCTGAAATTGCCGTTTCAATCCTTGCAGAAATGACGGCCGTCTTAAGGGGGGCCTTGTGAAATTCGGACCCCTGCCAGTGGGGCAGGCCGAGGGGACAATCCTTGCGCATTCGATCCGGCAGAGCGGGCTTCGTTTGCGCAAGGGTAAAATTCTAATCCAAGATGACATTCGCAAACTTGAGGCCGCGGGCCTGTCCGAGATCGTGGTCGCGCAGCTTGAAAGCGGAGAAATTGACGAGAACCAAGCGGTCAGGCGGCTGGCCTCGGGGTTTTCAATCTCTTCCGATGATCCTGACTTAGCGGTTACTTCGGCTTTTACGGGCCGCGCGAACGTGCTGGCAAAAAAGGCAGGGGTGGCGCGGATTGACGCCCAGAAGATCAATGCGTTCAATCAGGTGAATCCGATGATAACGCTGGCCACGGTTCCCGATTTTCACATGATCGACAAGGGTGGAATGCTGGCCACGGTCAAGGTCATTTCGTTTGGCGTTAAATCGTCGGATGTCGTTGCAGCCTCGGCGTGCATAGCGAATGCAATCAGCCTAGAGACCCCCAAGCTGTCAACCGCAGCGCTAATTGTGACGTCGTTGAATGATGGCAATCCCGACAAAGGGATTGAGGCCATTCGCGCGCGGCTGGCTCGTTGGGGTGTGACCCTTGTTGGCGTTGATGTCGTCCCACATACCGAAGACGCAATCGCAGGCGCACTGATAACCGCAGACGCTGAAATCGCGCTTATCCTTACAGCCTCGGCGACCTCGGATATTCAGGATGTCGCCCCATCCGCCGTCAAACGATCTGGCGGAAAAATCGAGCGCTTTGGAATGCCGGTGGATCCTGGCAATCTTCTGTTCATTGGCGCCCAAGGCGGACGACCTGTGATCGGCCTTCCCGGTTGCGCGCGATCACCAGCGTTGAACGGGACCGACTGGGTTCTCAGCCGGATCGTCTGCGGGATTGAGGTGCGCGATCAGGACGTTTCGGCCATGGGAGTCGGCGGGCTGCTAAAGGAAATTCCAACCCGACCTCACCCGCGAAACAAGAGCGGATGAAGAAGGTCGGGCGCCAGCTTTCGCCAGCGCTTGGGGCGCAGCTTGGTCGCGACTAAGACGCGAGGCGGAAATACATGGCCTCATAGTTGGCCTCCATACCCGTGCCACAAAACTCCATTGTGGTGTTGGACGTGCCGTCAATCGTGCCGCCGGCAATAATCGAGGCCCCCTTGATACCCGACGCTTGCGCCGCGAAGGAAATATCGCCCGCCGCGATCAGCCTGCCACCTTGGAGCGCAAGCCCCGATGCGAACCGCATGCCGCCCTTGGTAATCAGGGTCGCGCCGCCGCCCACGCCGCAGTCATCTGCTGCGCCGACCTGAATTCCATTCGGACCCGAGATCGAGCGGCTATCGGTACTGGTGGTTGCAATGATCGAATCCTCGATCACGCTGCCATTACCAAAGGAAATCTTGCAATTGGTTATCAAGACAACCTCGCTTAGGGGGGTGCCGCCCAAGTTGAAGTTGGCCGTATTTCCGGACGAACAATAAAGATAGTGGACACGCCCCGGCGTAAACTCGGACGCGGTTAGGTTGAGGTTGTTGATCCCCAACCACGCAGCACCGTTTATATAGTCGGGTAGATAGGCGTCATTGGCGTAAAGCAACCCGTCGATGATGCTCTCGATCTGGTTGAGGATGCGGATATTGTAGCTGCCTTCGCGCAGCGCGGATTCAAGGCCGGGGTTCTTTTGAAAGCCATTTCGATTGATGTCGAGAAGGTCGGCATCGGGCATCGACACCACGGTGCCAGCGCCAAAACTGTTGTTGTTGTTCAATGAGACATAGGAATTGGAATGCACACAAAAGCCGGATGCAAAGCTGTTGTTGGATTGCAAATCGACGACGCCTTCGCCAACAAATCCTTCGCGCAGACAATCAGGAATATAGGTCGTAAAGACAGACTCGGCCGTCAAGTCCCATGAGTTATCGTCGGAGAATTGCAGCATGAGGGCACGCACCGGATTACCACGTGATTTCGACAGGGTTGCGGTTACTTTGACGGCATCCGACAGGTTTGAGTCTTCGGTAAAAGTTTGGGTGTTATAGTCCCATGACCCAAAAACCACGTCCGTCGATGTGATGACCTTGCCGTAGTTGGCGTAGGGCATCCAGTCCTCGGCTATTTCAAGCGCTGCGGTGATTGCGGCGTCCTCGGAACCAGAGTCTCGGTTGTAGATTGCGGCATGCGCAACAGCATCCGCCGTGGCTTGCAACTTTTCGCGCGATACATTGACCGAGGCCATGTCAACGGCATAGCCGCCGACGACCATCGCAATGGCGATGAAGTAGAGGCCGAAGAGCGTCATGCTCCCGTCCTCTTTTTTCAGAAACTTGAAGGGCCTTGGCAGAGGCGACATGGCTTGTTTCCCATTCTAGTATTCGATGTAGTTCTTGGCCTGGACGTTCAGCGTGTACTCATCAAAACTGGTCATGCTTCCGAAAGCGAGAATATCGGAGAGCGGGAAACTCACATTGCTGGTGATGGTGCCATTGTCGATCATTGCAGTAATCGTTGCATTGGGAGAAAGACGGAGAAGTTGTGCCCGTATTTCTGCAACAACCTCTGATTCAGATGACAGTTTGCCGACAGACAACTGGCGGTTTACGTCGTGAACAGTCCGCATAACCTGCGTGTGGTTCGCGAACGTCAGGGCTGCATCGACGGTGACAAACATCAGCAACAGAAAAACCGGAACGATTAGAACCGTCTCCATTGTTGCCGAGCCATCGCAGGCTGACCAGAACTGATTGATTCGATTTTTAATTGTTTTTGTCATTTTGACACTCTGGTAGCAGTTTTTGCAGGGCCATGAGTGTCACCAAACTTTGATTAAAAGAGGATCAAAATGTGGTCGAAATCGGACCAAGGGTCCAAAACCTTAAGGAATTCTGGGGGTATTGAAACAAAAACGCCGCCAAGACGGCGGCGTTTCCAAAGGGGGTACAATCACCCTATTTGGGAAGCGGGCCAATCATCATGACCATTTGGCGGCCTTCCATCTTGGGCATGTTCTCGACTTTGCCAATCTCTTTGATGTCGGCGGCAACGCGCTCAAGCAGTTCACGGCCCAGATTGGTGTGCGCCATTTCACGGCCACGGAAGCGCAAAGTGACTTTGACCTTATCGCCGTTTTCAAGGAATTTCACCACGTTCCGCATTTTGACTTCATAATCATGGGTGTCGGTATTGGGACGAAACTTGACCTCTTTGACCTCGATGATCTTTTGCTTTTTCCGAGCTTCAGATTCACGCTTTTGCTGTTCGTATTTGAACTTGCCGAAATCCATGATCTTACAGACCGGAGGCACAGCATTTGGCGAGATTTCCACCAAATCAAGGCCAGCATCTTCGGCCAGTTGCATACCCTTGGCAGGGTGAACAACACCGACGTTTTCACCGTCAGCGCCAATCAGGCGGATTTCTGGAGCACGGATTTTTTGGTTCACGCGTGGGCCGGTTTCACGTTGCGGCGGCGCGTTATGAGGTCTGCGGGCTATGGTATTCTTCCTTCAGTTGTGAATGTCGATGGCGGCAATTTATTCCGCGCCTATTGGCGACACAAGCGGTTAATGGGCGCTTAAATGGTAAAGATGTGCTAAATCAGACTGCATCGGGCTTTTGCCCGCGCAATAGCCGAAGAATATCGGGATGTTTAAGAATCGTCCCGTCCGCCCCATCTGACAACGCGAAATCGACAACGGCTTGGGCCAGTTGATCTGAATCGGTTCCGATGATCGGCAAAATCTTGAAGATCAGTTTAAAAATCTTGTCGCCAAGGCCTTTGACGTTCTCGGCCCGTGTTGGAATTATTCCCGCAGGGCGAAAGGAAATCCGACGCGGAAATTCAGAATGCCAAAGCAGTTTTTCCGCACGGCCCTTTGTGTTGAGGGCTTTGTACCAACTGGTCTCATTCAGGTTCGCCCCCGAGGCTGAAAAATGCACCACGCTGGCTTTGGGGTTAACTTGCATTAAGGCGGTCAGTACGTTTTGAAAGTAATCCACCGTCACAGCTTCATAAGTCGATTTGTCGACCGTATGGGCGTAGGTGGCGATGCAGTGAAACAGGATGTCGCCGCCGACCAGCGTGTCAACAAGGCTTTCCGAGTTTGAGAAATCGACGTCCAGAACCTCGGACAATTTCGGGTCGGTCAAACCGGTTGCGCGTCGCGAAAGCGATGTGACTTTGGCAACCCGTTCGTCGCGCAGCAATCGCCGCAGGATCGACCCCCCGACCATGCCGGTGCCTCCGGTGACAATTGCGTGCATGTGGCTTCCTATTCTGGTGACGTCTACGGACCAGGCTTAGGTATCCCATTCAAACCACATTACAAGGGGACCACGACCAACGTGGCCCCTGCTTTGGGATCAACAGCAATAAACGGGCAATTAGTCGAGAAAGGCCTTTTCAACGACGTAAGTCTGAGGGTCCGAATTTGCGCCCTCTTTCAAACCGTAGCCTTCGAGCATTTCCTTGATCTCGAGGTTAAACGCCAGATTTCCGCAGACCATGGCGCGGTCTTCATCAGCGTTAATCGGGGCTACGCCCAAATCGGCAAACGCTTCGCCTGAACGCATCAGATCGGTGATCCGCCCCATCTTGGCGCTCGGTTCGCGTGTGGTCGTCGGGTAATACTTGATCTTCTTCCAAAACCCGTCGCCGATCACTTCATTCAAAAGCTCGTCGTCCTTCAACGCGTCGATCAGATCACGACCATAGGTCAACTCGCC
>JBELFK010000045.1:8837-19060 GCA_042092935.1 Paracoccaceae bacterium
CCCATAAGGCCGATCATCACAAACTCGCCTGAACGGAATCGCAAGGATGCAGGGCGCGTGCAGCGGAACGAAAACAAGCGGTCCGTGTAGTGTTTAACGTCGGTCACCGTCTGCGCATCCGGCAGGGTCGGGACTTTTGGAACAGGGGTTGCTTTGGCTTCGGTCACTGGGCTTTGCTCGGTCATATCAAAACAGGGGCATTTGCCCCCTCCATCTATCATCTGAATTGCGGAATTAAAGGTCTATGTGGATTGGGTCTTTGACATATCTCAAACCCAATATGTGTATCAGCCCCTCATGCGGGACTGATAATTGTGATCCTGCCACTTTGCGCGAAAGATCCAGTTGGCTTCAGGTTGGCGGGCCGCGAGATCATCGTCGATTTCAACCTCGTCAAACCCACAACGGCGCGCCATTGCGTATTGGTCCGCAATGATATGCCCCTTTGCCCGAAGTCTGCCGGTAAAACCCATGCGGCGCAATTGGCGCGCGATTGTAAATCCGCGCCCGTCCGAGAAGCTCGGAAAATCGACACGTATGACCGACGCGGTTTTGCTGAACGCAGCCAGCGACGAGGGCGGCGTGTCGGACGGTACGTCCAAGGACTCGACGTCGTTTGCGGCCTCGCCAAGGGTTACAAAGCTGGTTGTCAGATTGTCGGTCTGAAATCCTGCGTCGGTTACAATCACGCTCATGCTGGTGATCCTTTACCCAAATGAATGCCACACTCGGTTTTGTCCGAGCCACGCCAGCGTCCCGACCGAGGGTCTTCGCCGTCCGCCACTATGGACGTGCATGGTGCACAGCCAATCGAGGGGAACCCCTTTGAAATCAACGGGTGCCGTGGAAGATCATTCGCTTCCATATAGGCCTTGATATCGTCAAGGCTCCAATGGGCCAGCGGGTTCACTTTGATCCGCCCTGTATCTTCCTCGGCCTCAAAGTAATCCAGTTGCGCACGAGTGCCGGACTGGAACCGCTTGCGTCCGGTAATCCAGCCGTCAAATCCCTCCAAGGCGCGGCTTAGGGGGCGCGTTTTTCTAAGGGTGCAGCACGCTTTGGTGCTGCGCTGGTACAAATCACCTTTGGGATCACGGGCGTTGACCTCATGCTCGTCAGGGCGAATGATCCGAACGTTCCAAAGCCCCAGATCAATCGTCAACTGCGCCTGATAAACAAGCGTTTCGTGAAACAGCATTTCAGTGTCGATGAAGATAACTGGAAGCGACTTGTCGATGATCGATGCCATGTGCAGCAGCACGACCGAATCTGCCCCAAAACTCGAAACAAGCGCGACGCGCCCGATGTCCGCGCCATCCAAGCTGGCCTTTAGAACCGAACGCGCACCGGCGGTTTTGAAGGTCGCATTCAGCGCAGCGACCTTGGCCTCAAGCGGGGTCGGTGCCTCTGGGGCCTTGTGGGCAAACGGGGTTGTCCGTGTGAACTCAATATCATGCTGCATGGGCTTTAACCTCGGGGTAAAGCGCGGCTTTGAAGGGGTCTAACCCCAAGCGCTGATAGGTTTCGAGAAAGGTTTCATCTTCGCTGTCGCGCAGGTCGAGATAGGCCAAGACCAGCCGTTCAATCGCCGGCACAATTTCGGTCGCTGAAAACCCAGGGCCGGCCCGCTGACCAATCGCTGCATCAAGCGTCGCGTCGCCACCCAATGTGACCTGATAGCTTTCGACCCCAGCCCGATCGAGGCCAAGGATGCCGATATGCCCGACGTGATGGTGGCCGCAAGCGTTGATGCACCCCGAGATCTTGATCTGAAGATGGCCAATGTCATGCTCAAGTTTCAGCGCGTCAAACCGCTCGGCAATCTCTTGCGCGACAGGGATCGACCGGGCGGTCGCAAGCGCGCAGTAATCCATGCCGGGGCACGCGATAATGTCGCTAATCAATCCGATGTTCGCCGTGGCAAGGCCAACTTGAGATAGCTCTGCATGAATTTGCGGAAGATCAGACAGGTGAACATGCGGCAGGATGATGTTCTGCTCATGGCTGACCCGCAACTCATCGTGCCCAAACCGCTGCGCCAGAGACGCCATGACCCGCATTTGCTCAGACGTTGCATCGCCGGGCGTTTGGCCGTGCGCCTTCAGGCTGATCGTTGCGATGGTATACCCCTCGGCGCGATGGGCGCTTAGGTTTGTGTCTGCCCAACTGCGGAAGATTGGATCGTTTCGATAGGCCACATCATAAGCGTCGACCGGCTTATTTGCATAAACCGGCTCTGCGAAGGCGTCCTCGAACTGCGAGAGATACGCCATATCGACACCTGTGAATTCACCCTTCACTTCGGCAAACCGCTCGTTCACCAAGGCACGAATGGCGTCGATACCGTGCTCATGCACAGTGATCTTAATGCGCGCTTTGTATTTGTTGTCCCGTCGACCGATTTCGTTCCAGACGCTGACCACGGCCTCGAGGTAGGGCAGTAGGTCTTCTCGTGGAAGGAAATCAGCCAGAACCTTTCCGATCATGGGCGTGCGGCCAAGGCCTCCACCAACGACGACCTCAAAGCCCAGCTCTCCATTTTTCTCGACAATCCGCAAACCGATGTCATGCACCTTGGTGACCGCGCGGTCATTGGGGCTGCCGGTGATTGCGATTTTGAACTTGCGCGGCATGAATTGAAACTCGGGGTGGTCCGTCGACCACTGGCGGATCAATTCAGCGACGGGCCGCGGATCGGCCAATTCGTCTGCGGCGGCACCCGCAAAATGATCGGCTGTCACATTGCGGATCGTGTTGCCCGATGTCTGGATCGCATGAATTTGCACTTCGGCAAGCGAGTCGAGAATGTCCGGCACGTCGTTGAGTTTCGGCCAGTTGAACTGGATGTTCTGGCGCGTGGTGAAGTGGCCATAGCCCTTGTCCCAAGTGTCCGCCACATCCGCGAAGCGGCGCATCTGAGCGCTGCTCAAGGTTCCATAGGGCACGGCGACGCGCAGCATATAAGCGTGCAGTTGCAGATAAAGGCCATTCATCAAGCGCAAAGGCTTGAATTCGTCCTCCGTCAAGGCACCGGAAACACGGCGTTCGACCTGGGCACGAAACTGTTTGTTGCGTTCAGCGACAAAACTCGCGTCGAAATCAGAATACTTATACATTCGCCTGACCCTCTTGTTTGCCGTGCGGATAGTTGGAAGGGCCGGTCCGGCGGAAGTCTTCGCGAAAATGGATCGGCTCGGCACCGTTGGGGCCGCGCTTGACGTCCGACAGGTAAACACCAACCACCTCGCTCGATTGCGCACTGGCGTCCAGCAGGCGAATTTGCGCGTCGGCCTCATCCTCAAGGATTTCGGCGTCACTCAGACAGCGCGACCACATGCCCTTGGCTGTCATATATACAACGTCGCCTTCAAGCAGTGCGTTGGCGGTGATGACCTTTGGCAAATATGGGCGTGGCATGGCTCGCATCCTTATGGGTGTTTACTTGTCGTCTAATTTAGGAAATATTCCCTGTATTGCGCTAGTATCTGGGGCAAATAAGGAAAATTGTTCCACCTATCCGGTCAACCAGAACAAGCCGCTTGAAATTGGAGAGTAATCGGAATGTCTGTCCGTATTGACGAAATTGACAAGAAAATCCTCGCAGAGCTGCAACGCGATGCGGCGCAGTCGCTTGATGAAATTGCCCGAAAAGTCGGGTCTTCCAAGACCCCGGTGTGGAACAGGATTCGCAAACTGCGTGACGCTGGCGTCATCAAGCAGCAGACCGTTTTACTCGACGCAGAGACGCTGGGGTTTGAGGCCTGCTTCTTCGTTTTGATCCGCACGAGCGAACACGAATCCGACTGGCAGGCAAACTTCCTGAAGGCGCTGCAAGACCGCCCCGAGGTTCTCGAGGCCCATCGCTTGGCGGGTGACATCGACTATATTTTGAAGGTTCAGGTCAAGAACGCCCGTGCCTACGATAAGTTTTATCAGGCGCTCATATCCGAAGTGAAGGTCCACAACGTCACGGCGCTTTTGTCGATGGAGCAGATCAAGTCAACGACGATGTTGCCGCTCGACGCGCTTTAGCGTTTGGCCACAATCAGGCGTTCCAACCCATGAAAATGATAGAGGTTCGCGTAACGGGGCGTCTCGGTGATCCGCAACTTCGGGCACCGTTCAAACAAAACCCTGAGGGCAATTTGAAGCTCAAGCCGCGCAAGCGGTGCACCGACGCAGAAATGCAATCCGCCACCAAAGGCGACGTGGGCGGGATTGTAGCGTGTTGGGTCAAACTGGTCCAAGCCGTCCCCAAACGGATCATCACGTCCAGCATGCCCAAGCATCAGCGCAACCTGATCGCCCCGCTTAAAAGTGTGCCCTGATATCTCGATGTCTTCATAGGCATAGCGGGTAAAAATATGCAGCGGAGGATCAAATCGCAAGATTTCCTCGACCGTGGTTTCAATGGCGTCTGGTGCAACCCAACTTGCCGAAAACCCGTTTTCAATCATAGATTTAGCGCCGTTGCCAATGGTGTGCACCGTGGCCTCGTGCCCGGCGTTTAGCAGTAGAATGCATGTCGTTATCATCTCATCCGCAGTCAGCTTTTGGCCGTCTTCCTCGGCGCGGATCAGCTCCGTTATCAGATCGTCACTTGGGTCTTGCCGGCGTTGGTTGATGTAGCCCCGCATGAATTCGGTAAATTCCAACGACGCCGTGGCGGCGGCATCTTCAATCGCTCGGGTCCTTCGGGCCTGATACATCGCGACCATGGCATTAGACCACGCAAGCAACTTCGGGGCCATGTCTTCGGGCACCCCTAGCAGGCGGCAAATCACGATCACGGGGATGGGTTGGCCGTATTCCTTAATTAAATCAAACGGTTCTTCAGGAAACTGATCGATCAAGGCATGACACAGCGTTTCGATCTCGGGTCCAAGCGAGGCAATCCTACGCGAGGTGAACGCCCGCAGCACCAATCTGCGCAACCGCGTATGCTTCGGTGGCTCTAGCTCGAGCATCGAATGCGCTTCAATGTCGTAAAACGGCCGAAGCCGCTCGGGATAAGTCGGCGCGTTTTCTGGTGGCACCTCTCGCCCAAAGCGGCGATCTTTCAGGATGGCATTCGTCACGTTGGTCGCTAGGGCGGCGACCATTTGGTAGTCTTCCCAATACACCATCGGTCCCAACTTGCGCCATTCCACGTAGCGGGGATAGGGGTTCTGGACAAAATCAGGATCGGTTGGCGACTGGTGGACGGTTTCCATTTTGGGCTTAAGTGCTTGCTTCTAATGCCGAAATGATGCCGGTAAAATCTGCGGCCTTAAGACTGGCGCCGCCGACCAATGCCCCGTCGACATTGGCAAGCGCAAAGATCTCAGCGGCGTTGCTTGGCTTGACCGAGCCACCGTAGAGCAAGCGCATCTCGCGTGCGTGTGTCGCTGCGATCTTGGACGAAAGAACGCCGCGGATAAAGGCGTGGGCTTGCGAGATTTCGTCGAAACTTGGGATCTTCCCAGTGCCGATGGCCCAGACGGGCTCATAGGCAATCACTGTGTTGGAGGCCGTCGCGCCGTCTGGAACAGATCCCTCGAGCTGTCCTGCAAGCACTTGATTGGTCTCGCCTTTTTCGCGTTCGTCCAAAGTTTCGCCAATGCAGATGACCGCGATCAGGCCCGCGTCCCAAGCTGCCAGCGCTTTGTCGTGCACCTGCGCATTGGTTTCGCGGTGATCTGTCCGACGCTCAGAATGGCCAATAATCACATAGCTTGCACCGCAATCGGCCAGCATCTCGGCCGAGGTGTCGCCGGTGTGTGCACCACTTTTGTTAGCGTGGCAATCTTGCCCACCGATCTTGATATTCCCTTCAAGATCAGCCGCTTGCGCGATCAAGGTCGCTGGTGGGCAGATCAGAATATCGATGTCAGACCCAGCATGTGTTTCAGCCAATGTGCGAATTTCGTCGAGCGAGGCTTTGACCCCGTTCATTTTCCAGTTTCCGGCCGCGAGTTTTCTGGGCATCTGATCCTCCGAGTTGGTTGCTCAATCGATGCCGACCCTCGGCCCTTCGGTCAAGGGCCGTGACGTCGCGATCTGTCTAAAATCGGGGAGAATACTCAGGAGGGCAGGGTGAATTGCTCGGCCTGAATTTCATCCATGTCTTTGAATTTAATAGATTCTCCGCAACCACAAGCGTCGGAGACGTTAGGATTACGAAACTTGAAACCGCTTTCGAGCAGGGCGACTTCGTAATCAATTTCGGTGCCAAACAAAAACATTTGCGCCATCGGCGCGATCATGACGCGCGCGCCGTCCTGCTCGACGACTTCGTCCAGTGGGTCTGTGTCGGCGACATAGTCCATGGTGTATTCCATCCCCGCACAGCCGCCTTTCTTGACGCCAATACGAAGGCCGGAGTGGCCTTCCCTGTCCATCAACTTGCGAATCTGCTTTGACGCAGCCTCGGTCATGGTGACCGCTTGTTTTCCGGGAATGCCAAACATTTATGTCATCCTTTCAATGGCTTACATAAAGCCGAGTTCAAGGCGTGCTTCGTCGCTCATCATGTCCATGCCCCAGGGGGGATCCCAGGTCAGTTGCACGTCAATGGTTTTGACACCTTCGACAAGCCCCGCCGCATCCGCGACCCAGCCGGGCATATCACCGGCGACGGGACACCCCGGAGCTGTCAGGCTCATCAGAACCAAAACATCGTTTTCTTTATTGATATCAATCGTGTAGATCAAACCAAGGTCATAGATATTCACCGGAATTTCCGGATCGTAAACCGAACGGCAAGCCTCGACGATTTTTTCGTACAGCGGGTGGTCTGTGCTGGATGGCGCGATCAAGGGAACGCCTTCTACGGGATCTGTGGCCTGACTCATGATGTGTCCTGTGTATTTCCTGACTGATTATATAGGGTACAGCTTTCGCAGCGTCCAGACCCTGTGGATATGGAGGCATTTGTAATATTTTCAACGTTTCTGAGGCGCAATTGTACAGAAGCCTTGATTTGGGCGACGGTCTGCGGATTGCGCAATAATGCGAACTTGGGTATGCGGGGCGCTGGTAAATTTGAGAGGCAACATGCAGCGGTTTTCCTTTGACTTGAAAGCGACAGATGGCAAGGCGCGCACGGGGGTAATCTCGACCCCCAAGGGTGAAATTCGCACGCCCGCCTTTATGCCGGTTGGCACCGCGGCGACGGTCAAGGCGATGATGCCGGAAAGTGTGGCCTCGACGGGGGCGGATATTCTTCTTGGCAATACCTATCATTTGATGCTGCGCCCAACGGCCGAGCGGATCGACCGGCTGGGCGGGCTGCATAAGTTCATGAATTGGGACAAACCGATCCTGACCGACAGCGGCGGGTTTCAGGTGATGTCGTTGGCGGATTTGCGAAAGCTCACCGAAGAAGGCGTGACCTTCAAATCCCACATCGACGGCTCAAAGCATGTCTTGACGCCAGAACGCTCGATGGAGGTGCAGAAGCTGCTCGGCAGTGACATCGTTATGTGTTTTGACGAATGCCCCGCGTTGCCGGCAACCGACGCCGAGGTTGCCAAGTCGATGCGGCTTTCGATGCGCTGGGCCAAGCGGTCCCGTGAGGCTTTCGGCGATCGCCCAGGCTACGCGCTTTTTGGCATTCAGCAAGGTGGCGTGACGAAGGATCTGCGCGAAGAAAGCGCCAAGGCTTTGCGCGAGGTTGAGTTTGAAGGCTATGCGATTGGCGGCCTTGCGGTCGGAGAAGGGCAAGAGGCGATGTTTGGCGTGCTGGATTATGCGCCCGACATGCTGCCCGTGTCCAAACCGCGTTACCTTATGGGGGTTGGCAAACCCGACGATATTGTTGGGGCCGTCAAGCGCGGTGTGGACATGATGGACTGCGTCTTGCCCTCGCGGTCGGGACGGACGGGGCAGGTGTTTACACGCAAAGGCGTGGTCAACATCAAGAACGCACGCCACCAGGACGATCCCCGGCCTTTGGATGAAAACTGTAGCTGCCCGGCCTGCCGCAACTATTCGCGGGCCTATCTTCACCACGTCTTCAGATCGCAAGAGATGATCTCGGGGATGCTGCTGACCTGGCACAACTTGCAGTATTATCAGGATATTATGGGTGGAATGCGCAACGCCATTGCTACCGGCCAGTTTGAGGCTTGGGAACACCACTTCCATTCCGAACGGGCCGAAGGCGATATTGAGCGACTGTAGGAATACCAGCATTGAAACGCAGCAAAATGCGCCATACGGTCTGCGCAATGAATGATGAAGTGTGCCAAACAACGTGACCAAACCTCTGCTGGACAATTTGTGGGACGAGACAGGGGGCGAGAGCTTCTCGGCGGAGCCATTGCACGAGCATGTTGACGCAGACATTGTCATTATTGGCGGTGGCTACACCGGACTTGCAACGGCCCTGTCGGCGGGTGAACGCGGTGCCAAGGCGATTGTTCTTGAAGCGCATGAAATCGGTTTTGGCGGGTCAGGTCGCAACGTCGGTCTGGTCAATGCCGGCCTTTGGCTGCCACCGGAACAGATCAACGAAGCCCTTGGCCCGACGATAGGCAGCAGGCTGTCGTCAATCTTGGGCAATGCGCCCGAGTTGGTGTTTGGCTGGATCGATAAATATGGCATCAACTGCGATCCTGTGCGCGCGGGGACGCTGCATTGTGCGCATTCCAAGTCTGGATTTGCCGAGATCGAAGACCGCCACAGGCAGATGAAGGCCATTGGTGCGCCGGTGCAGGTGCTTGACGCGGATGAAACCCTTGCCCGCACGGGTGCGCGACGCATTCACGGGGCATTGTTTGACCCGCGCGCCGGAACGCTGCATCCAAAGGCCTACGCACGCGGTCTTGCGCGGGCAGCGACAGAAGTCGGGGCGCATATCTATGAGAACTCGCCCGCGCTGTCCGTCGGCTGGGAAGATGGCCTCTGGGAGGTTGCGACGCCGACCGGCTTTGTGCGCGCCAAGTCACTGTTGATCGCGACCAATGCGTACCCCTTCAAAATGAGCTGGGTTCACCCACTGAAATCGGTGCCTGTTTCGTATTTTCAGGCGGCGACCATTCCTTTGCCGCAAGATCTGCTCACACGGATTTTGTCGGGTGGCGAAGGCTGTTGGGATACGGCGATGGTTATGTCTTCATGGCGGCTCGATGCCGAGGGGCGGCTGCTGATCGGCGGCATGGGGCAGCTAAGCCACATGGGCGGAAACGTGCATGCCAATTGGGTCCGTCGAAAGCTGGGGCATTTGTTCCCAGAACTAAAGGGCATCGATCTGACGCATCACTGGCAGGGGCGCATTGCGATGACCCGCGACAAGCTGCCAAAGATTTGGCGGCTCGGCCCGAGCGCCTATGCGTGTTTTGGCTATTCCGGGCGCGGCATCGGGCCGGGCAGTGCCTTTGGTCAGCGATTGGCCCCGTGTTTGCTGGATCAAAACGAGGAAATTCTTCCGCTTGTGCCCGTCAATGCAAACCACACTCGGGCGACGCGCCTGACCGGTGCCGTGATCGAGGCTGGAACGACCCTGACGCATTTTGTCAAAAACCGCTTCTGACCTCGTCGATCGGCATATAGATCTCGGTCAACAACGCGTCTTCGCTGACGGTTGTCGGATCATTTAGGTAAATCTCCCAGCTTGGTCCGTTGCACGCGAAATTTTCTTCGGCCATTTGCGCCATGAGACGGTCATAAGTCGCGCCGAGCAGGTGATAGGGGCCTTTGTGCGTGTATTGGACCACACGCTTTGTCGGCAAGATCGCCGATAAAACACCGCTGCCTGTTTTGTCGATGTCGTCGGCCGAGATGCCAAAGCCAACATGGTAGGTCATCGTATCCCCCGGGGGAGTAAGGTAAACCGCCAATGCAGCACCGCTGGGGGTCACGTTTTGCGCCATCATGTGGGTGTAGACCTTCTGGAACCCATCCTGCATCGCTGCGCCAATTTCGTTTTGGTCCATTGACGTGGTTTTCTCGACATAGAGATAGGCAAGTGGGGCGGTTGTGATGATGTTGAGGTCGCTCATCTCGGTCTCCTTAATAGGCCTGATCGGAAGTGTAATCTCCGGACTGGCGGCAGCAATGATGCGGATCAATCGCCAGCGGCTCTGGACAAGATCGTTGCGACTTGTGCAAGCTGGGTGCGACTGACATCGGGTGGCAGAGCGTGACGCAAAACAATCGAAGACGGGCCGTTGAACTGCCGGAAGGGTTTTTGCCACGGTTGCGCACGGCCCTGTCATTAGGTGAGGATGAGAAACCGCGGC
>JBELFK010000046.1:0-3406 GCA_042092935.1 Paracoccaceae bacterium
CGCTTTTGGTTTACCGTCCGAATGCGCGAATACGGCCACATGAGGATTTCGGCCCTCCAGTATTTCATCCAGGGCCATCCAACCAACCCCTTGGCCAAGACAGGCGACAGGTTCACCCGCGTATAGTGGTTCTTGACCAATCTCTGATGCTCTTTCCCATCGGCCAAATTTGAATAGTGGATACCCTCTTTCGCGCTGACGATCTTGCGCGTTCCGTCCAAGAGCGGCAGTGATCTGATGACGTGCGTATAGGCATGCGGGCCAGTGACATTTAGAACGCCCAAGGCACCCTGACCGAACCTCAGTGCATTAAAACCTTCGATATTGTGCATCACCTGTTCCAACACGGCCGCCAAATATGGGTGACCGGGCTGCGCGATCAAGAACCAGTTTTCATACTCGCCCCTCGGGGTTTTGTGAAACGGCTTGCCTTTTCCGGCACCCGGAAATTGCCCGTCGGGGCCGTTGTCCCAATGCGATAGGATATATCGATCGTCGTCGCGCAGGATTTGGTCGAGCGGCAGGCTCGATCCGCCTTTCACATCAAAATAGGCCCCGCCGTAAAGAAACACGGCCATGTAGCGAAACACATCAGAAAAAGAGACTCCGAGTTTCGGGTTTATACGCTCATAGGCAGCGAAAAACCGGTCAGAGGCCACGGCGCGGATAAAGACCCTTTGTTCATCGTCGCCAAACAGATTGTGTTGCCATGTTGGGTTCATCGCCAGCAACTGATCGATACAGGTTTGAATCTTGGGATGGATTATCTGTGCGTCGGGGCATGTTTGCCACAGTTGTCGCGGGATATAGGGGGCGACCTGCGAAACCGTATCCGGTGCGATGCCGTCTTTCAAGAAACTGTATGACACTGCATTTTCTCATTGGAAAACCGGTTTCACACAGAATAGATCAATCGCCGCGGCTGCGCCACACCAAGACCAAATCACCGCGGTCGCAAGTTAGGCAATCTGACGCCCCTTTGACCACGCGCCGACAACAAATGGGGTCGTGCCAAGGCAGCGAACGCGCAGCAGATCGGCGCTGAGTCCGGTTTCCAACCGCCCCCGATCCGCCAATCCAGTCGCCATGGCCGGATTGCGGGTAACCGTGGCGATGCCCTTGGCCAGACTGCCCCACATGTCTCCGAGCATGAACGCCGATGTCAAAAGCGCTGAAGGCGCATAGTCGGAGGACAGAATATCCAGCAGGTCCAATTCCGCCAACTCGGCGGCTGCGACGTTGCCGCTATGGGACGCGCCCCGGATCAGGTTTGGCGCGCCCATGACAATCGACAGACCCTGCAAGCGGCAGGCCCTGGCGGCCTCAACGGTGGTCGGGAATTCCGCAACCTTGATCCCTTGGCTTGCCGAGTGCGTCACCTGCGCGACCGTTGTATCATCGTGACTGGCCAGAACGGCCCCAAGCCCTTGTGCGGCCGCGATGGCGGCAGCTTCATGCACCGCGCCCACCCTAGCACTAAGGTCCGTCCGGTAGACCACATGGGAATCGAATTCCGCCTCGGTCAGGCCGAATTTACCTTGCAGATAGTGTTTAAACTTTTCACGGTCGCGAAACTGGCGCTGTCCCGGGGTGTGATCCATAACGGACAGAATTCTGACGCGATCCTCGGGGCCGAATTCTCGCAATTCCTCAAGCAGAGACTCTGAACATATCTCGGCCCGCAGGTGGAGGAAATGGCTGCATTTCAGAACGCCCCTTTCGCGGATCTGCAAAAGCTCGGTGACCAGTTTTCGGGCGTATCGATCGTAAGCGGCGTTCGCGTCGCCAACCAAAGATCCCAAACGCACAGCATCAAAAACCGTCGTGATTCCGACGCTTGCAAGCTCCGCGTCATGGGCAAGGATTGCGGCTGTATGTGGCCAGTCAACTTTCGGGCGCGGTTGCAAGTGGCGTTCAAGATTGTCGGTGTGAAGTTCGATCAACCCCGGGATAATATAGTCACCCTGACAATCGATTGCCCCGACAGCGCCCGAAGTTCCGTCTGAGATCGCCTTGATCGTCTGGTTCTCTACGACGAGCGTTCCACGCCGGATTTCATCGGGCAAAACAAGTTGGGCATTCGTCAGGATCAGGCTGGACATGTCAAAGGCGTCTCGTGAAGCCTTTGCAGCATTGCGTTGTAACCGGGCTGCGTCCAGCGGAAAATTTATTGTGGTTCGGGGATTTCAGGCGGGCTGAGCGCATCAAGTGAGGATTGCAGCGCCTCAATTTGGCCGGTCAAATCCAAAACCTGCGCCTTGAGCGCCTCGTTTTCGACGGCCGCATTGTCAAACCTCGATTGACGCAACATCAAGATGATCCGCTGTTTCTGGAAGTTCGTCTGCAACTCGTCAAAGCGCGACTGACCCAATTCCAACTGGCTGGTTTTGGTGGCGGCCACTTGCTGTGCACCTTCAAGCTGCCCGCTGACGTCGGCCAACTCGGCTTCGCGGTCGGCTAAATCCAGCAGTGTCTGGTCCAGTTCGGCCTGCAATTCATCCCGTGCGGTGCGAACCTCGGTCAAGGTTGTCAAATTCTCGGCGAGGCTGGTTTTGGCTTGCTCAAGCTCAGCTTGCACAGCCACCAAACCGGCTTCGGCCTCGGTGCGTCGCGCAATTTCCGCGCTCAAATTGTCGGCAAGCTCGCCGCTTTCCGAGGCTGCCGTTTCAATCTCTGCCCGCAGAGACGTCATCTCCGAGACCAGATCCGCACGGATCGTTTCGCTTTCACGCAGGTTCTCAAGCAGTTGTTCGGCCGAGGTCGTAACGGCGCTCAATTCGCCTGTGAGATGGGTGCGTTCTTCGACAAGGGCCTCGAGTTCATTGGTCTTGGCCTCAAGCGCACGCGTCGCTTCTGCCAATGCGTCGCGCAGGGCGCCGTCCTCGGATTGAAGCGAGGCATTGGCAATCTCAGCCTCTTCAAGCCGTGTCTGAAGTGCAAGATTGTCGGCCCTTGCCGCGTTCAACTGGTCGAAGGATTGCTTCAGGTCAAACCGCAGCACCTCCATCGCGCGCTCGACATTGGCCACTTCACGGGCGGTCGATCCTTGCAGTTTCTCCAAAGCGGCGACCTGCGATCGGGCGTCAGAGGCCTGTTGCCGCGCCGCTTCAAGATCGGCAGTCAGAGTTTCCAACTTGGCGTCGCGTGACTGGATAATCGCGTCGCGATTTGAAATCTCACGATCCAAATCGGCAAGCTCCGCGACCTGTTCAGCGTCGCTGGCGATCAGCTCCGCGATGCGGGCATCAAGCTGCGCCACGCGGGTCGCATGCGCGTCGACGAGTTGTTCGCGTTCGCCTTTGGCCGCGTCCAATTGACTGGTCAGGCCAGCGATTTCGCTGTTCAGTTCATCCCGCTCGGACAACAGGTTGGACCTGGCATTGGCAAGCGCATCACGTTCAGCTTC
>JBELFK010000046.1:3506-19000 GCA_042092935.1 Paracoccaceae bacterium
GCCAGCGTGCGGCTTTCACTTCGGCTGGCGGACAAGTCGCTTGAAAGCTGGCGTTTTTCGTCCTCAAGACGATCCCGCACAGTCAAAAGCTCTCGGCGGCGGGCATCCAGAACGTCGACACTTGCCTGAAGGCCCGCCACGTCATTTGTCAACCCGTCGATCTCGGCCAGCGCCCCAGCCAATTCGCCCTCGACACTTTCGCGGGCCGCTTTCTCAAGCGTCAAATCCGCCTCGAGTGCGGCAACTTTGGCACGGCTGTCGGCAAGCTCCGCCTCACGCGCGGCAAGGTCTGCTTTCAGCCCCTCAATCGCGCTACCGGCGTCACCAAGATCGGCGATCAGTGTGGCAAGCTCTTCGCGCAACGCGTCTGCCTCGGCGACCGACTCCTCGTAGGTTTGCTCAAGAATGTCGTATCTGGATTTCAAAACTTTTTGAGCCGTCTCGAGCGCCTGATTGGTCTCGAGCGTCTCGTCCAGATCGCCGGCCAGAGTATCATGGGATTGGCGCAGGGTCTCGATCTCGGCAATCGCCGTGGCAAAAAGGTCTTCGACCTTCCGCCGTTCTGCTTCCTCGTTCGCCAATGCCGCGTTCAGCACCTCAATTTCTGCGTCGCGTTCTTCAAGCACAATCTTGAGGGTTTCCAGTTCTTCCAGCGTTTTCACGTCGCGCATTTGCGAGGCAAAAAAGCCCAGCAAAATTATCACAATCATCAGGATCGAGACCGTCAAATCGGTCATCGAGACGAAAATGCTTTCGCTCTCTTCTTCTTCCTGATGACGCTTGCGACGGAACATTATTTTCTCAAAAACTCGGCTGGTGCCCCATCCGATCCGCGGATCGCAGCCAGAATATTGGCGAGGGTCCGTTCGGGCGACGCAAGATTGACCTTGCCGTCAACGATGCTGGTCAATCGCGAAATGCTGGCGTTGGATTTGGCATCCAGAATGTGCATATAAAACCCGAGAACAATCGAGCCGACCAACCCTGCGAGGGACATGATGAATTTGGCCGATGCGATCCGCAACAGGTCGGACAGTGAAAGCTGAAGCAACTGCGGGTCTTGCCCCGCAAGCAGGATTGTTTGCCCGCTTTCGCGCAAGGCGGCGATCAGACCGAGAAAGGTCAACACCAAACCCGTGCTGACAAATAGACCGGGAACCTGCCGCCATATCCCATGGCCGATGTGCAGCGAGTCGCGGTTAAAGCAATCCGCCGGTGCCACAAGCGCGCTCAGCGCCGCGTCCTTGCCGTCGATTTCTTCAAGTCCGTCACAGAAATTCGACCACGTCCGCTTTTGGCTCATGGTTCGGGTGTTGTCTGTGGGACGCAACAGGAATGGATTTAGCTCGGCCAGTTTGGCGCGTGTTAAAGGGCCCTTCACGCTTTGGACCATATAGATCAGCGTGTTAATGTAGGTCAGCTTTTGACGATGTGAAAAATGCACAGCAATCAGGCTGCCCACCAGCACGATCATCTGCACAAGAACAACCCATCCCGGGACGCCGGTGCCCTTGAAACTATCGGCCAGTGCCAACACCAGCCCTGCGATATACTCACCCATCAATCAACCTCCGGATCATCCCCGAGACTTTAAAGCACTCGCCCAGCGGGCGCCAGACATGATCTCGGCAACACAGAGGGATGATTTGGTTAACAAGCGTTGAGCAATCCGAGGCTTCAACGGGCGTAGAGCGCCTTGAAATTGCGCAGGATCACTTCGGGAAAACGTATATCCTCGCTGCGAATTTCCGCGATCAGATCCTCGGCGCGTTCGGGTGGGAAATAGCCCTTGTGCTTGTAGATGTTGATCCGTGTTTCAAACCCTTGGGCATCCGCTTCGGGATGAAATTGGGTGGCATAAACGTTCTTGCCATAGCGCAGCATTTGAAAGGGGGTCGGTGCGGAATGCACCAAATGCACGGCCCCTTCGGGTAAGGCTTGCACGGCCTCTTTGTGACCAACCAACGCGCGAAACCCGTCGGGCAACCCGTCCAGCAACGGGTCGGCTTTGCCGGCGTCGGTCAAGGTGCAATCAACACCGCCGACGGGTTCGCCAAATTGCTCTTTTGACACAAATCCGGGCGACAAATGGTGCCCCAAAACACCCATCCCGTAACAGCAGCCCAGAAACGGCACATCCTGCGCGCAAACCTCGGGCATGAGACCGAGGATCTCATCCTCGATGCGTTTCTCGATCGGGTCTTTGGTCTCGACTGGATCACTGACACAGCCGGGGCCGCCACCGACGATGATGCCGGAATAGTCGCTCAGCCGAAGATCGTCCGGCAGGCTTTCCTGATCGAGTCTGATCCGCACCACATCCGAGCGCGAAAAGCCGCCTTTGTCCAGAAACGCCTCGAACTCATTGTCGGCGGCATCTTGTTCGGGGCGAAGCTGTAGGATCAGGAACGGTTTCATGCCGATTGGTTAATGCGCGGGCCAAGGGCTTTCAAGGGCAGAGGGCGACGGGCGGCAATGGATGCCACATACCCGGCGCCCAATTGGCATCATGCGAAAACGCGCAACCGACTGAAAAGGCTAGTCAATTTTCCGACGCAGCGGGGATCGCAATTGAATGTAGGGGAGAAAATGGCGGACCGAGGAGGATTCGAACCCCCGACCCCCTGATTCGTAGTCAGGTACTCTATCCAGCTGAGCTATCGGTCCGTGAGGGCAGCGTTTAGACCTTTGCGAAATCCGGCGCAAGGGGGGAGCTTGGAAATTATTTCGAAAAATGCGCCTCGGGTCGGGGAAGCTCAACGCCGAAACGCGTGCCCTCGTCGCCGGTGCTCAACAGGGACAGTTCCCCCCCATGACCCTTCACCAATTCCTGCGCGATGGCCAGCCCAAGACCAGCGCCGCCCTTGCGCACATTGCCTTGAAATGGCTGGAACAAATGCTCTTGCGCCTTGGGCGGCAGTCCGGGGCCATTGTCCGAGACCGTGATCGTCCAACCCGCGTCATGGGCCTTGGCGGTCACGCCGATCTCGCCCGGTTTTCCCGAAGCGACGATGGCTTGGCGCGCGTTGCGCACAAGGTTGGCGATGACGCGGAACATTTGCTCGTTGTCGGCGCTGATCGTCAGGTCGTCGGGCATATCGGCACGATAGGACAGAGCGTAGCCCTCATTCGCCAGCCGTTCGCCCTCGAACACGTCGTTCACCAACTCAGCAAGGGAAAAATCGCTGAGATTGGGCGCGGGTTCCTGAGCCTTGCCAAAGGAAAGGGTGTTTTCACACAGCGTCACCGCCCTGCGGATCGAGTTTTCCAGCTTGGGCGCAAGACGGCGCACCGTGGGATCCTCGGAGCTTTCAATGCGGTCTGTGAACAGTTGCGCCGAGGTCAGGATATTACGCAGGTCGTGGCTGATCTTGGCGACGGCCTCGCCCAGTTGGGCCAGGCGCTCGCGCTGTTTTAGAGAGTGCGTCAGGTCGGTCTGTAGCGCGTGCAGCGCTTCCTCGGCCAACCGCAATTCGCGCGCCGAAGTTGAGGGCGTGATGATCCGCCGGGCGTCATCCGGGGCTGCGGCATAGGCCTGCATGTTGCGCACCAGCTTTTGGATGGGCGACAACAGCAAGCGGCGCATCGCGAGGAACAGCAATCCGGCGGTGATGATGGAAATCACCAAGGACAGCGCAAGGATGTTCAACCCGTAGTCAATCAATGCGGCGCGCAGGGGTGTCGTCGACATCGTCACCTCGATCGCCAGACCACCCTCGCGGACGGGAATGCCGATCACGCGGATGATCTCGGGGTCGGGGTTTGCGATCCGTGCGAGCGCGTCGATGATAAGCGTCAGGGCCGATGCCTCGCGCAGATCAAACGTATGCTCAACCATCGCCGGAATCTCGGACGACAGGACCAACTGCCGCGTTTCGTCTCGGTGCAGAACCACGTTGTAGACGCCCGCGTTGGTCAGCAATTCGCTTTCAAGTGCCGGATCGAGCATATCGTTCGCCAGCAAAGTCAGCGATGCGATTTGCGCGCGTTCCAGATGGCCACGAAAGAAATCCTCGCGGAAGCTGGCAACCGACGGCACGAAAATGAGGACTTCGGCCATCATCACGAAGACAATGGTCAAAACCAGCACACGACCCGACAACGAGTTGAACATCAATCCTCCGCAGCCTCAGGGCAGCAGGCGCTGCACCAATCGAACCACCCTCTTTACCGAAGGGTTATCAAAGAGCCGAGGAATAAAATAGGCCCCAGACGCACGTTTGTTGATTTCTGCGTAGGTCGGGTATGGGGCGATCATGGCCGAAATCTGCGCCATCGTCAGCTTGTTGACCATGGCCAGCGACCAGAGCGAGATCAACTCGCCCGCGTGATGACCGACAATCGAAACGCCGACGGGGCGTTTTTTGACAACCATCACCTTTATCAGGCCCTCGTTGATCCCTTCGGCAACCGCGCGGTCATTATGCGCGAGATCAAAGCGCACGACTTCGAGTTTATCGCCATATTTGGCCTTGGCCGCGGCCTCGGTCAGACCAACCTGAGCCAGCTCTGGTTGGGTATATGTGGCGTGTGGGACATGCGCGTGGCTGGCCTTGGCGGGCAGACCGAACAGGGCCGAGCGCACGATCACCCCCGCTTGATAGCCTGCCGCATGGGTGAACTGCATCCGCCCGTTGACGTCGCCAATCGCGTAGACCTTATTGTTTGAGGTCTTAAGGCTGTCGTCGGTTTTAAGGAACGGCCCGTCCATCTCGATCCCCGCGGCCTCGATGTTCAACTCCGCGACGTTGGGCCTGCGCCCTGCGGCAACAAGAAGGTGGCTGCCCGTCACCGTGCGACCATCGTCGAGCGTCATTGTCACCGCCCCTACGGTGCCCGAAACACCCGCAACCCCGTCGCCCTCGATAATTTGGACGCCCTCGCGCTTTAGCCGATCAATCACGACGGCGGTTAATTCCGGATCGTCGTGGTGTAATGCGCGCGCCATGTCGACAACAGTGACCTTTGATCCCAGCCGGACATGGGCCTGCGCCATTTCCATCCCGATCGGTCCTGCACCGATGATGAGGAGATGCGCAGGCTGTTCGGTCAAGTCCCAAAGCGATTCGTTCGTCAGATAGGGCACCGCGTCCAAACCCGGGATTGGCGGCACCATCGGGGACGAGCCTGTCGCCACAACGATACGGCGGGCTTTGATACGGGTGTCACCTGCCTCGACCTCGGTGGGGGACACGAATTTGCCATAGGCGCGGATGACCTTGACGCCAAAGCCTTCAAACCGCTCCTGGCTGTCCATCGGTTCGATTTTGCCGATCACCTCGTGGACGTGACGCATCGCGTCGGCGTAGCTGATGGGCAGTCCCTGATGCGCCTCTTTCGCCTTGGCCAGAAGCGCTTTGGACGGCACACATCCGTAGTTCAGGCAGTCGCCACCCATCTCGCCGCCTTCAAGCAGCACCACGTTCGCCCCCATCTGCGCCGCGCCCGCGGCCACGGACAGCCCGCCCGAGCCTGCGCCGATAATCAAGAGGTCCGTGTTTATCTTTTGCATCACGTGGCCTTTCGAAACAGGCGTAGAACAACCGGTAAAAGCGCGAGCGCCGCCAGCCCCAAGATTGGCAATAGGATACGAGGCTCAAAAATAATGCCTAAGTCGGGGGTTTCGCCCCTGTCAAAGACCGCACCAAGCCCGTCGCCCACCGACGTGTAAACCAGAGCGCCTGGCATAATGCCAAAGAACGTCGACACCACAAAGCGATAGAGCGGCACCCCGACAAGGGCCGGCAATAGATTGGCGACAAAGAACGGGACGGCGGGCACCAGTCGCATCACAAACAGGATCGACCATTGTGCGCCGTCGAGTTCCCGCTTGAGCTTGTTCAAGCGCCCCGTCGATGCATCCATCCGCGCAGCCATGCGATCGCCAAGACCGGTTTTTGCTGCCAGAAAAATCCCCGTGGCCCCGACTGTCGCGCCGATAATGTTGAAGAAAACACCCGGGAAAAGCCCGAACAGGAACCCCCCGGTCAAGGTTGCCACGGTCGCGCCGGGCAAGGAAAACGCTACGATCACGACGTAGGCCGCAATGAACACAAAGACTGTCAGCGGGTAGTTGCGGTCTCGGTATGTTTCAAGCGCCTCGCGGTTTTCGGTCAGCGCCGTGAAGCTGAGGTAATCACGCAAGAACACGAACCCGAGGATCGCCGCCCCGAGCACCACCAACAAGGGAATCAAACGTTTCGTTTTTTGGGTCTTGTCGCTCAATACTCTGTCCTCGGGTTTCCTGAGCTTGAACATGTGCCTATCCGTCGAAAATGAACAGGGGCCTCACGCGGCGGTGATGGTCGGTGACAGTTAGGCAAGCAAAACACCCCGCTTTGGAAGCATTCTGAAATAAACCACGGATATCGGGTGGAAATTGTTGCAAAACCCCTGTTCGCGGTTTGACATGGGTCTGATCCCTGCCTATAGACCGGTCTTCGAACAATAACGGTTTTCGCGATTCCCATTGCGCTGACTGAACAGACGGAGACGGAGCGATGAAACGCACCTTTCAACCATCGAACCTCGTACGCAAGCGCCGGCACGGATTCCGTTCGCGCATGGCGACAAAAGCTGGTCGCAAGATTCTGAACGCACGCCGCGCGCGTGGTCGGAAATCGCTGAGCGCGTAAAGCGCCTCAGAGACACATGGAAATGACACCGCCGGAGGCCCCCGATTTGAACGCGGGGAACATGCCCCCGGCGGTTTCCGTTTGTCTAAAGACCTTGAAGAAGCGCGCCGATTTCGTGCGCGCCTCGAAAGCCCGTTGGAAGGGCACCTCGTCCTTGACGTTGCAGGCCCGCAAGCGGCGCGACGATGAAGGCGATGTTGATGCCATCCGCGTGGGCTACACCTGCTCAAAAAAAGTGGGCAATGCCGTGGCCCGCAACCGCGCCAAACGGCGGTTGCGCGAAGTGGCGCGTTTGGTTTTGTCGACGAAGGGCCGCGCGGGCTGGGACTATGTGCTGATCGGGCGCAAAGATGTCACAGCGGCGCGCGACTTTCTAAAGCTCCAAGGCGATCTTATCTATGCCCTGAAGAAAGTGCATGAGGAGCGCGAATGACCCCCGTTGCCTATATCGTGTCGATCCCTGTGAGGGTCTACCGCGTCGTGTTCTCGCCGCTTGTCGGCAAAAGTTGCCGCTACGCACCGACGTGCAGTGAATACACGCTTGAGGCTTTGGAAAAGCACGGCGCGCTCAAGGGATCATGGCTGGCGGCAAAACGGATCGGCTCGTGCCACCCGCTGGGCGGATCGGGCTATGATCCGGTGCCAGAGCCGAAGGAGAAGCGCTAGAGACGCAGAGCGCTCGCCCGGCGGGCTTCGCCCTTGTTCTGGGCTTGGGCGCACAGCCTCTGCCGTAGACCGAGACCGCAGCAAGAGTTCGCACCCGAACCGGGGTGGGGGCGATTTCGCACCCGCCCATGGGGCGGGTCGGGTGCGAACGGGCCGCTTTGCGCCACGAGGGTATTAGAACTCCACGCGCCTTCACCCCGCCCGAGAGCATCTCTGGCAGGGGTCATTCAAATCTGATCGTATAAGGTGGCGGGCCCGCCGTTTGGTCGTGGTTCTGAAGCCAAAAGGGATGATAATCCCCATCAATTGATGACTGGCCGGGGTATCGGCATCCCAGCTTTCGCTAGCCTACGCCCCGATTTCACGATCTGTGCACACGAAGAAATCTGCGAGCTAAGTGTTAAACCTGCGTTGCCGCTACGCGCGGTGGCGACGCTGACGCAAACACGACGACACAGCCCATGACCCTCAGACCCATTTCGCCAGCGGCGGCAGACTCATCAGCACAGCGTTGGCGTCATGGCCGGTTTCCAACCCGAACTTGGTTCCGCGGTCATAGACGAGGTTGTATTCCGCATAGAGCCCACGATGCACCAGTTGCGCATCCTTGTCCGCATCCGACCAATCCTGCGAACGGCGCTTTTCAATCAGCGGCACGAAAGCCGGAAGGAAGGCCTGCCCGACATCCTGAATAAAGGCGAAATCGGTTTCCCAGTCACCGGTGTTGTGATCGTCAAGGAAGATACCCCCGACGCCCCGCGCACGCCCACGGTGTGGTACATAGAAATACGCGTCCGCCCAAGCCTTGAACCTGTCGTAATAGGTGGCGTCATGACGGTCGCAGTGGGTTTTTTGGGTGGCATGGAAATGCGCCGTGTCCTCGTCATATTCAATGCAGGGGTTCAGATCGGACCCGCCGCCGAACCACCACGCATGGGGTGTCCAGAACATCCGCGTATTCATATGCACGGCCGGACAATGCGGGTTCTGCATATGCGCCACCAGCGAAATGCCACTGGCCCAAAACCGCGGATCACTGTCCATTCCCGGAATGCCACGGGCGGCCATCGCCTTTTGCGCGCGCGCGCCCAACTGGCCGTAAACGGTCGAGACATTGACCCCGACCTTCTCAAACACGCGGCCACCGCGCATCACGCTCATCAAGCCGCCGCCCGCGTCCGAGCCATCCTCGGAGGCGCGGGTGGTCTCGGTCACCTCAAACCGCCCCGCGGCAGCGTCAGCCAAAGGCCCCTCGGCGTGACTGTCCTCAAGCGCCTCAAACGAGGCGACGATCTGATCGCGCAAGCTGCGAAACCACGCGCTGGCCCGTTGTTTTTCGTCCGTCATGGCTGATGTCATTGCATAACTCCCGCTAATTTCGTCTTCTGATACCAGCGCCAACGCGGCGGGGCCACACTGACCGGCGGCAATTTCCATTTTGCCGCAGCGACAGCCACCCCTGCCGCCCATTTGCAACAAGGAAGCGACATGCATCTTAAAACAATGATTACAGGGTCGGTCCTGTTTCTGGCCGCTTGTGCCAACCAGTATGAACAATGCGTGCGCAACAGCGCCAAGGATTTGCGCGTGGTGAACGATCTTATCAGCCAAAGCCAGACGACGCTGTCACGCGGCTACGGGTTTGAAACGCGGATCGCCACCGAGATTGAAGAGGTCGTGTGTCTGACATCTCAGGGAGAGCAAGCGACCTGTCTGGTCGAAGTGGGATCGACCTATCAAACGCCGGTCGCCGTCGATCTGGATGCCGAGCGGCGCAAATTGGCGCAACTGGTGTCGCAGCGAAAAGTGCTTGAGGCCCGTTTGACCGAATCCGAGCAAGTTTGTCGGGCGACTTATCCGCCCGAAGCCTGACCCTCAGTGGGCGGGGGTCGCCACAGGATCCAACAGGGTCCGACCCCCGTCTATGGTCAGGATCTGACCGGTCATAAAGCTCGATGCCTCAGAGGCAAGGTATTGCACGGTTTCGGCAACGTCCGTTGCCGGTGCAATCCGCCCAAGCGGCGTGTGGTCTTCGATCTCTTGCCGGAGGGCGCGGTTTTCTTTCAGGACAACCTGCAAACTGGCACTCATCACGCTGCCGAAGGCCACGGCGTTCATGCGGATGCCGCAGGGGGCCAGCGACACAGCCATCGAGCGCGTCATCTGATCGAGCGCGGCGCAGCTGACCGAATAGCCAAGCAGTTCCGGGTTTGAGCGGCGCGCGGCGATTGACGACAAATTGATGATCGAGCCTTTGCAACCGCCTTCCTGCGACTTGCCCTGCTTAATCATCCGCTTGGCCGTTGCCTGGCTAAGGCGCAGCGCCGGCATGAGGTTTTGCGCCAGAAGGTCGCCTACCATATCTGCCTCCGGGTCCAGGGGATCGGACGGGGCCATTTGACGGGCGGCATTCACAAGAACATCCACGCCCTCGAACGCGTCAATCGTCGCCGACAGCAGGTTGGCAATCGTCAGTTTTTCACGCAGATCACCGGCGAAATAACGGATGTTTTCGTTGCTGGCGGAATCTTCCTCAAGCTCTTTGCAGAGACCGGAGTCATCCATGTCAGCGAACATCACACGGGCACCTTGTTTCACGAGATGCCGACCAATCGCCAGTCCGACGCCATTGGCGCCCCCTGTGACGATCACCGACTTACCGGTTACCGAAAAAGACATGCTGTTTTCCCCTCAGCGTCTGTTCTTAGGTCCGCCGCGGCTTTGAGGCCACGAAGGTTTTGAACCGACTGTCGCCAGCGCCTTCCAGAACATGGGCAAAGCGGTCGGACAAAATCGTCTCATAAGGCAAATGACGGTTTGCCACCAGCAAAAGCTGCCCCGAGGGTTTGAGCAGGCGAGCGGCCGCCAAAATGAACCGCTTGCCGATCTCGGGGTCCGCTTTGCGGTCATTGTGAAATGGCGGATTCATTACAACGAAATCGACACGCTCGGGCAGTTGGTGCGTGGGCGCATCGCCCCAGTGAAACGCGGCCCGATCATCGGTGATATTCTTGCGCGCGCAGTCCAGGGCCCGCTTGTCGGCCTCGATCAGATGCACCTTTGTAATACTGTCGCGTTCCAGCAAACGTGCCGACAAATAACCCCACCCGGCCCCGAGATCGGCGACAACGCCTTTGACCTTAGGGGACAGCGTGTCGGCCAACAGCTTTGACGCGGGATCAATGCCATCCGCCGAAAAAACCCCGGCCATGGTCTGGAAGCCATCTTTGTTGGGTGCAATCGCGTGCGCCCAATCCGAAAAATCGGCGGCTTGAAACCAAAACAGACGGCCATGCGCCTTGGACATAGAGCCCAGTATCGGAACGCGCTTCTTGATCTCTTTCAGGACGCTTTCAACGCCGTCGGTCTTTTGGCCATCAACAACGACCAACCCGGCGGGCGCAACGCGACAGGCAGCCGCGATCCATTCGCGGGCCAACGGTTTGGCGCGTGGCACCGAGACAACGGCAACACTTGCCGTCCCCTCGGGCGCAGTGACAACATTGTATCCCCGCCGTTCAAGCGCTGTGTAATCGGGGAAGAACGGTTGAACGAATGTGGTTGTATCCTTGGCAAAGGCCGACACGTCATCATCGGCCCTGAAACCAATCGCGATGACTTGGCCTTCGGGCAGGGTCAATTGGCCCGAGTCAATGGCAAGAGAAATACGTGAGCGGCTCATGGGTTCAAAGATCCAACGTGGGATCTATTCCTTTTCCATGGTGCATTGCAGAGGATGCTGGTTGCGATGGGCGAATTCCATAACCTGAGACACTTTGGTCTCGGCGATCTCATGCGAGAATACGCCCACAACGGCCAGCCCCTTTTTATGCACGGTCAACATGATCTCGAATGCCTGAGCGTGGTTCAGCCCGAAAAAGCGTTCAAGCACATGGACGACGAACTCCATCGGGGTGTAGTCGTCATTCAACAGCATGACCTTGTAAAGCGGAGGCCGCTTTGTTTTGGGTTTTGTCTTAACGGCCAGCGACGTGTCGCTGTCGTCATCGAACTTGTCCGACATAAGTGTAGGTGTAGGCGTCATGAAAATCCGAATTTGTCCCGAGGTGACTAAGTTGGGTATATAGCCACTCATGGGCTACAGAAAAGACCCCAGAGAGGAGAGCGTGAAAATTGGCACAAAAACCGACGATAATTGCCTTTGATGCCGATGACACGCTTTGGCACAACGAGCGGTTTTTCAAAATCAGCCAAGAGCGATTCGCCGATCTGTTGCGCCCCTATACCGATCCCGACCACCTGAGCGACCGCCTGTTGGCCGCCGAGCGACGCAATCTCGGGCATTACGGATACGGGATCAAAGGCTTTATGCTTTCGATGATCGAAACCGCGATCGAGGTCACCGGCAAAAAGGTGCCTGCATCTGTCATCTCGGATTTGCTGGCTGTTGGTCAGGATATGCTGGCCCATCCGATTGAGCTATTGCCGGGGGTCAGTGAGGTGATTGCCCATGTCGCCGAGCAACATCAGGTGCTATTGATTACCAAGGGCGATCTGCTGGACCAAGAGCGCAAGCTGGCGCAGTCGGGTCTGGGTGACCACTTCGACGGGGTCGAGATCGTCAGCGAAAAACATGCGGCGACCTATCATCGGATATTCTCAGACTACGGCGGCCATCCCGAACGGGCGATGATGATCGGCAATTCGCTAAAGTCGGACGTGCTGCCCGCGCTCGAGATCGGCGCTTGGGGTATTCACGTGCCCTACGACCAGACTTGGGCGCTCGAACACGCTGAAAAACCCAGCGATCAGCCGCGTTTCCGCGAATTGCCGAACCTCGCTGCATTGCCGACGCTCTTGGGGCAGATCGGGTTTTGACCACAAGATAGGTGTTTTTCCGCTTAATCTTTCGCCTATCTCGCGATTTTTGAGGGTTTATCGACGAATCGCCCTGTGTTAGCGTGGTCCCAAGCAGGCAGATCGGGACAACCCGGCGTCATTGAGGCACCATAACGTGATACGGCTTTCACGCAGAATTCTCCGAGTCCTTCGCGGACTGACAGCGCTGTTCGCGTTGCTCATTTTGTTGCCAACTGTGGCGACCACCGCCCCCTACGCCGCAATGGTCATGGATGCGCGAACCGGCGAGGTTTTGCACGCCCGCAACGCCGACACCCGCCTTCATCCGGCCTCGCTGACGAAAATGATGACCCTCTATGTGGTCTTTGAAGCGATCCGAAACGGTGAAATCGGGCTTGATGATTATGTGCGCATCTCACGCAACGCAGCCGCCGAACCTCCGTCAAAGCTCGGGTTGCAAGCGGGCCAGAGAATCCGGTTGCGCTACCTGATCCGCGCTGCTGCCGTGAAATCCGCCAATGACGCCGCCACGGCGCTGGGCGAGGCTGTCTCAGGTTCTGAGGCGGCGTTCGCGCGGCGGATGAACCGAACTGCCAAGGCTTTGGGCATGACGAACTCGACCTTCAAAAACGCCCATGGCCTGACGGAACCGGGGCATCTTTCGACGGCCCGCGACATGACGCTTCTCGGGCGGCATTTGCTCTATGATTATCCCGATTATTACAATCTGTTCTCGCGGACATCGACAAGTGCGGGGATCAAAACAGTCACCAACACCAACCGGAAGCTGTTGGCTTCATATCGCGGCGCAGACGGAATCAAGACCGGCTACACCCGCGCGGCTGGGTTCAACCTCGTCGCCTCGGCGGAACGCGGCAGTGAACGGATCATCGCGACGGTGTTCGGAGGACGCTCGACCGCGACCCGCAACGCACGTGTGGCCGAACTGTTGGACATGGGCTTTCAACGCGCCCCGACCCAGGTCGCCTTCCGCGCGCCGCGACTACCGGTCTACGCCCCGACCTCGCAACCTGGTCGCACGATCCGAACTGTGACGGCCGTCAAACAAAGCCCCTACCCGCGCTTGCGACCGGCCAATACCACAAGCGCTTCGGCCATTATGATCGCCGAGGCCGTCGAGTCCGCGCAAAGCGATCCGACGCCCCCGGTTGCCCAACCGGTGGCCATTGCAGCAGCCCCTGCGGCACCGGTGCCCGCCGCGCCGGTCAAGGTCGCTATGCCAGTGCTGCGCCCGACCTATGTCACGCTCGAATCGACCGAGACCACCCTCGCCGCGTTTGAGCCTGACATCACCCAGCCCGACGGTCCGGCCATTGTGACGCGGGTTTCGACATCAGGGGATCGGCTGTGGGGCATTTCGATTGGCACCTATAACACGCGCTACTACGCCGAAAAGGCACTGTTGCAGACCGCCCTGGCCGAGATGACGACCCTCGATGGGTCACTGCGCAAGGTCGTTTCAACCGCGCGGGGGTATGAGGCCAATTTCCTTGGAATGAACCTCGAACTTGCCAAACTGGCCTGCCGCAGATTGTCGGTGCGCCAGGTTGACTGCGACGTGCTAGGTCCGCCGTCCTAAAGGGCCCGACCTTTAACCTGAGACAGGGGAAAGGCCCAACGCTGCAAGACCCATCACCTGATGTGGGCGCCCTGCCACTATCCCGTGCTTCAGGTTTTTGGCAGGCCGCTTTAAAGACTAGCTTTTCGGTTCATCGTCGTAAGCATCACTGAGGATGCGTTGCGCGTTGCCGTCTGGGTCATCGTATTGATTACTTCTGACGGTGTAGACAAAGGCCACCAAGCCAGCACCGCCCAGAAAAAGCGAAATCGGGATAAGATAGACCAGAACCTGCATGTGACTACCTCAGCCTGAGCGCGTTCAGCGACACTGTAATCGAACTCGTTGACATCGCCAAGGCCGCGACAAGGGGTGTTGCAAGGCCGATGATCGCGATGGGCACGGCGATGACGTTGTAGACGGTGGCAATGCGAAAGTTTTCGCGGATGCGTTTGGTGGCGGACACGGCTGTCGATAGCGCGTCGGCGATGGGCTCAAGATCGTGGCCAAGCAACACAATGTCCGAGGCCACCCGTGCTGCATCCAACGCCGAGGCAGGCGAGATCGAGATATGCGCCGCCGACAAGGCCGCGGTATCGTTCAACCCGTCGCCGACCATCAGCACCTTATGGCCCTTGGCGGTCAGCTCTTGAATGCGTTGCACCTTGTCGCTTGGCAGGGCCTCGGCGGTCCAGCGGATGATCTGCAATGTCTCGGCGAGGGCTTCGACCGCAGGCGCGGTGTCGCCCGACAGCAAGATCACCTCTTTGCCAGCGTCTTGCAGCGCTTTCACGGTGTCCTCTGCGCCCTGACGGATTGCGTCAACGAAACGGAACGCTACGGGCGCGGCCTCGCCGATTTTGAGGTAAGTGGCGGTTGAGGCCATCGGTTGTGCGCCGACCCAAGCCGCGCGGCCAAGCAACACCGGAACGCCTTGCCAGATGCCTTTGGTGCCATAGCCCGGAATTTCTTCAAGCCCGTCCACCTCGGCTGGGTTCACCCCTGCCCGACCGGCGGCCTCGACAAGTGACTTTGACAGGGGATGGCTGGACCCAAACGCCAAGGCGCTGGCCACCGACAAATCCAGATCGTCGTAGCTCTGCACCGCCTCGAGAACCGGTGCGCCGTTGGTCAGCGTGCCGGTCTTGTCGAACACCACGGTGTCGACCTCGGCCAGACGCTCAAGCGCGGTTGCGTGCTTGATAAGCAGGCCCTTCTTGAACAACCGCCCCGAGGCCGCCGTGGTCACCGCGGGCACCGCGAGACCCAGCGCGCAGGGGCAGGTGATAATCAAAACCGCAGCCGCGATATTCAACGCGGTGCGCACATCGCCGGAATAGATCAGCCAGCCGACGAAGCTCAACGCCGACAGGATATGCACGCCGGGCGCATAGAGCTTGGCAGCACTGTCCGCCAGCGACGTATAGCGATTGCGCCCGCTTTCGGCGACGGCCACAAGCTCGGCCATTTGATGCAGGGAACTGTCCTGTCCAACGGCGCTGGCGCGAACGGTCAATGGGCCTGTCAGGTTGATCTCACCGGCGCTTACCTGCAAACCCTGTTCGGCAAAGACCGGCAGCGTCTCGCCCGTCAAAAGCGAGCGATCAAGCTCTGAGCGCCCCTCGACGATCTCGCCGTCCACAGGCATCCGTCCGCCGGGGCGGACAAGAACCAGATCGCCGACGTTGATCTCGGCAATTGGGGTTTCGATTGGGTCGCCATCGACCAACAACAAGGCCCGAGGCACGTCCAGCGCGGCCAGTTCCTCGGCTGCCGAACGGGCGATCGAGCGC
>JBELFK010000047.1:0-10195 GCA_042092935.1 Paracoccaceae bacterium
CGTCGGACTTCACGACATGAACATTCGTCGTCGGACAGACGTTGAAATTTGGAACCGTCGGCAGGTCATTTGACGGCGCAGCGTCAAACAACTGCGCGATCAAATCCGAAGGTGTATTAATCACAAAACGCCCACACATCAGCGCAACCTCGCCCAACCAGACAAAAACCAATCTCCATTCAAACCCGACTCTCACACATCTTTTGACAAGAAATATCCCCGCCGGAGGCATAAAAGTCAAAAGGCGCGGACCTCTCCGCGCCTTTCGTCGTCACGTCTTAACAGATTATTCGGCGACGGTAATCCGGCCGTCAAGATAAGGCGTGAACCCACCTTGCGCCGCCATATACTCTGCCGTCACATCCGCAAGGTCGGGTCCGAAGTCATAGACATTCGCCGCAGAGCGGAACATTTTGTAGCCGTCGCCGCCGTTGCGCACGTAGTTGTTTGACACAACTCGATAAGTCGCCGCCGGATCGATCGGCGCGCCTGCAACCATGACATCCGAAATACGGCTACCTGCTTCGTTGGCTGGCGTGACAGTGAAGCTCATGCCCGCGACCTGAGGGAACCGTCCGGCGCCTTCTTCCATTTGGCTCGCGCCGTTCTCAAGCGCTTCAACAATCACAGCGCCGGATACCTCAAACGTCGACAGGGTGTTTTGGAACGGAAGAACCGTCAGAACTTCACCCATCGTCACATCACCGGCATCGATCGAAGCACGAATGCCGCCACCGTTCTGGATCGCGATCTGCACCCCCTGATCGGCGACTCGGTCAAGCATCGCATCGGCGATCAGCGTGCCCATCTGGCATTCACGTGCACGGCAATTGCCGCGATCTCCGTCGATTGCGGCAGTTGTCGATGCGACGACTTTTCGGCGTATTTCCTCAAGCGGCACCGCGGCCTCGGTGATACGCGCTTTCACGGCTGCGTCCTCTGCCACGTTGCCATCGGTGATAATCGGCTCGCCCGAAGCACTGATAAGTTTGCCGTCGTCGTCGAAGGTGACGTTCAATTCACCAAGGAACTTTCCATAGGCGTAGGCTTGAACAATGGCGGTGTCACCAACCATCGTCGGGTATGGCCCTTCGGCATTTTCCGATGTACTGGACAGGTATGTATGACTGTGGCCGCCAACGATAACATCAACGCCGGTGGTTTCTTCGGCCACACGAATATCCGTCGCATATCCCGAGTGAGACAGCACGATGATCTTGTTGACACCCGCAGCCGTCAATCGATCGACCTCGCCCTGAACCGCCACGACCGGATCAATGAACGATACATTGTTGCCGGGCGAGGCAAGCTCGTCCGTGTCCTCGGGGGTCAAGCCGATCAGCCCTATTTTTTCGCCGCCACGCTCAATGACGGTTGATCTCTCAAGCACGCCTGCAAGGGCAGCTTCTTTTGAGACATCGGCATTCGACATAAGAACCGGGAAATTCACCGCATCCATAAAGCCGCGCAATACCTCTGGCCCGTCGTCGAACTCATGGTTGCCAACGGTCATCCCGTCGTAGCCAAGTTTGTTCATCATTTCCGCGGCCAACGTCCCTTTGTAGTAGGTGTAAAACAGCGATCCCTGGAACTGATCGCCCCCATCGAGCAACACGCTGTTCTGAGACCGGGCACGCGCTTCGTTGACGGCTGTCACCAATCGGGCCGAGCCGCCAAAGCATTTGCCCTCGGCGTTGTCCTCGGCAGAACATCCCGAGTCGAACCTCGAGATTGGTTCAAAACGCGCGTGGAAGTCGTTGGTGTGTAAAATCGTCAAACTGTATTCGGCGCTGGCCGTTGTTGCAGCAACGGCCAAAACCGCTGCGCTTGTCATCAAACGTAACATTTGTGATCTCCCTGGTGGCTTTTTGATTTTAAGGGCAGAGGGTGACTCCGCAGACCCCGTTGAGTCAATCTTTGCGTGAACTTGTCGTCGAGACGCCTGCGGATCACCCCATTAGACTTGATCTTTCGTCGGCGGCGCGGCATCAGGCGGGCATGCTCATTTATAAGATTTTTCGCGCCGACGAGTGGCAGAACCTGCAAGAGACCGGCGAAACAACTGGTGCGCCAATCGACGTGACCGACGGCTATATTCACTTCTCGACCGCTGAAACGGTTCGGGAAACCGCTGCGAAGCATTTCAGGGATGAGGATGATCTCGTCATCCTCGCCTGTGAAAGCGGTACTCTGGGCGCGAACTTAAAGTGGGAGGTTTCGCGCGGCGGTGCGCTGTTCCCGCATCTCTACCGGACTTTGAAGTTGGACGACATCATCTGGGAAGACGACTTGCCGCTGATTGATGGTGTCCACGATTTCCCCGAGGACGTGGAATGAGCCTCGCTGAAAATATCGGTATGCGCGCACTTCGCTGCTTTGATCCCGAGACTGCACATGGCCTTGCACTAAAGGCGCTTAGGGCTGGGCTTGTGCCCGCGCCGGGAACCCTTACGTCAAGCCGCTTGAAGACCAACCTCGCTGGACTTGATTTGCCGAACCCACTGGGCCTTGCCGCTGGCTTTGACAAAAACGCTGACGCTTTGCATCCCCTGTCCAAAAGCGGGTTTGGCTTTGTCGAGGTTGGCGCCATCACCCCGCGCGCCCAGCCGGGCAATCCAAAGCCAAGGCTTTTCCGTCTGACCGAAGACAAGGCCGCCATAAACCGATTTGGATTTAACAATCAGGGCATGGAGGCTGCCGCCCTCAAACTGGCAGCAAGGCCAAAGACCGGAGTTATCGGACTAAATCTCGGGGCGAACAAGGACAGCGACGACCGCGCTGCGGATTTTGCCAAAGTCCTTGCGACATGCGGCCCTTACCTTGATTTCGCGACGGTCAATGTGTCGTCCCCCAACACCGAGAAACTCCGCGATCTTCAGGGCAAGGCGGCGCTGTCTGGTCTGTTAGAGGGCGTCATGGACGTGCGGTCCGGCATGGATCGCCAGATCCCAGTCTTCCTAAAAATCGCGCCGGATTTGACTGACGGTGAGTTGGCGGAAATCGCCGACGTCGCAATTGAGTCCGGCATAAGCGGCATCATCGCGACCAACACGACGCTGTCACGTGATGGATTGGCAAGCCCTCATCGCGACGAAAAAGGCGGGTTGTCGGGCGCTCCGCTGTTTGAGAAATCGACGCGCGTTCTGGCGAAACTGTCGAAGCTGACGGCTGGCAACGCTCTGCCCCTGATCGGGGTCGGTGGCGTTTCAAATGCCGACCAAGCCTATGCCAAGATCAAAGCTGGTGCCTCGGCAGTTCAGCTTTATACGGCTTTGGTTTTTGGTGGCATGGCGTTGGTCAAAGAGATCGTAACGGGGTTGGACGCATTGCTCGAACGTGACGGATTTGCAAACGTTGCAGATGCTGTGGGAACGGGACGAGTGGAGTGGCTGTGATCGAGATCTGGCACAACCCGCGATGCTCGAAATCTCGGCAAACGCTGCAATTACTGAGGGATCATGGGGTTGAGCCGGTGATCCGCCTTTATCTGCTCGATGGGCCAGATTTGGTGACGCTGCGCGGTGCTGCCAAGGCGCTCGGGGTTGGCGCGATTGGCATGATGCGGACCAAGGACGCGCTTTTCGAAGAGCTTGGCCTGACGCTGGGCATGTCCGACGATGCCCTATTTGACGCTATGGTGGCGAACCCTTCTCTTATCGAACGCCCGATCGTTTTCAACGGTGACAGGGCAGCGATCGGCCGCCCGCCGGACTCGGTTTTAGAGATCCTTTAACCCGCGTTCGAGCGCCGGATAGCGCAAAGTCAGGGTGACACCCCGAACGACAAAGCTGACGAGCAAGGCAAGCCATAGGCCGTGGTTGCCGAACGTCGGCACGAGCGCCCAAAGAGCTGCAAGATAGATCAGAAAACTAATTACCATCATGTTGCGCATGTCTTTTGTGCGCGTGGCCCCGATGAACACCCCGTCGAGCATCCACGCTAGAACCCCAATGACGGGGGAAAACACCATGTAGCCAAGATAAACCCGCGCCTCGGCCCGAACATCGGGTGCAGTCGTTAAGACGTCGATCAGCCATCCGCCTCGGACCAGAAAAAACAGCGCGAGGACGCCGCAGAGCCCGACGCCCCACATGCTGGCTTTGATGACCCCTGCCCGCAAGTTGGCCAGATTTTTCGCGCCATAGGCCGTGCCAACCAATGTTTCAGCAGCAAAGGCAAAGCCATCCAATCCAAAGGCTGTAATCTCGAGGAATTGCACCAGCACTTGATTGGCAGCAAGCGTGACGTCGCCAAAATCGGCCCCAAGAAACAGGAACATGACAAAGATCGTCTGAAGCATCAGCGAGCGGATCAGAATATCGGTATTGACGGCGGCCATGTGGATCAAGCGGGCCTTGTCAAAAATGCGCTCTGGCTGCCACCATACAGTTCCTTTTAGGGCAGACCGGCACAGCCAAAGCCCGACAAAAAGACCCGAGAATTCGGCGATCACGGTGGCAATCGCGACGCCCTCAACACCCCAGCCAAGCCCCAGAACAAACCACAGGTCCAAGAGTATATTGAGGCCGTTCATGACAAACTGAATGACAAGAACGGCCTTGGTACGCTCAAGTGCGATGAGCCAGCCGTTCACGCCGTAAAGCGCGATAATCGCAGGGGCGCTCCAGACCCTGATCTGGACGTAGTCAAACACCATGCCTTCGACCTCGGGCGAGGCAGGGGCCAATTGCAGAGCGCCCCAAAACAGTGGCACTTGAAGCAGGATGATTGACAGGCCTCCGAGCCCCGCGATCAGGAAGGACCGCATCAGCAAGGCGGCCACCTCGGGCGTATCGCCTGCGCCATTCGCCTGACTGGTCAGCCCGGTCGTGCCCATGCGCAGAAACCCGAAGACCCAGTAAATCGCCGAGAGGATCACTGCCCCTAAACCGACGGCACCAATGGGTGCAGCCACGCCCATCTGCCCAATTACGCCAGTGTCAACCAGACCAAGCAGAGGCACCGTGATGTTCGACAGAACAATCGGGACGGCGATGTTCAGCACCCGCCGGTGGGTGATGGGGGTGTCAGTCATCACTCTGCGGCATCAGGAAATGGCCATGTGCCTGCGCAAAGGGACGCGCGCGATTGTCCTGCCACGCCTCGGCCCGAACGGATGCATAGCGCCGTCCTGAGCGCGTGACCAAGGCGCGGGCATAGGCGTCTCGCGGCAGGCCCGAGCGTAGGTAGTCAATTGTGAAATCGATGGTTTTGGGCATCCTTGGAAACGCCTCGCCGTGCGGCGCATCCGACGATCGATCCCGACTTTCCATGTCCTTCCACTGATTGCTCCACGCCAAGCCGACAATCGCGGTGATCTCGAGCAGGCCCGCCGTGACGCCACCATGGAGAGCTGGCAACATTGGGTTGCCGATCAGGTCTTCCCGGAAGGGCAAGAGGGCCGTCAATTCATCGCCTCGGCGCTCAAACGATATGCCCATGAACTGGATGTAGGGAATGTGATCGACCAGCGACTTTAGCAAGGCATCCCGCCTTTGTTTGACCACTTGTACCGGCTCTGGCTTGGTACGGCTCATTTCGCAGGCCCCACCATGAACGTGCCCGCGGCTGTTGCAATCGGGGTCTCGCTGTTGCCATCGATCGCTTCTGCCTTAACGAAGGCGACGCTTCGCGTCAGATGAAAACACTCTGCGCGCGCGGTGATTGCTTCGCCTGGTGTTGCCGAGCGCAGATAGTCGATACGAAGGTCTATTGTCGCGGTCATTCCCATGACCTTGGGATGCGCGATTACTGAAGCGCCGCAGCAGGTATCCATCAGGGCCGATATGGCACCGCCGTGAAGAACGCCGGTTTCAGGATCACCAACAAAGCGCGTGTCATATGGCAGGCGCAATACGGCCGTCCCATCCCCCAGCTCCACGAGTTGCATCCCGAGCGCCTTGCCATGTGGCAGCGCTTCCATGAATTGGACCGGGTCTATTGCTTTGTGGCTGTCCATTCAGGTTTCCTAAGTTGGTCCTGACAAACTATGTCGCTGGAAATTGCGTGCCGCAATGGCGGTTACGGTTGCCCTTCCGAAATCGCGCGCCTAACCTTGCGTAACAATGGAGGATGGCATGTCAGAGGAAGTGCTCAGTTTCAAGGAAATGTGCGCAAAGTTCGAAGTCACGCCGAGGACGCTACGCTACTACGAATACATCGAACTCTTGAATCCCGAGCGGCAGGGACGCTCGCGGTTTTACGGCCCGCGCGAGGTCGCGCGGATGACGCTGATTTTACGCGGACGTCGGTTTGGCTTTCAACTTGAAGAACTGCGGCAATGGCTTTTGATCTATGATCGTGAAGGCACCGCAGCCCAATACCGCACATTCACCGAAATGGCGGATCGCAAATTGGTTGAGCTTTTGGATCAACAAGAACAGCTTAAAGAAGCAATTGCAGACCTGGAAGACCTACGCGCGTTTACCGCCAAAGCCATGCTGGCCGAAGATTAAGTTTAGACGCAGCGTCACTTTTGCGATCACTGGAAGTTGACGTGACGAAATGCTTACGTCAACGTAAACATAACCTATATTCGCTGTGAGGAACAGTCTTCACCGCTACTCTGATACCGGAGAGTTGAAAGAAGAGTATGACAGAAGAAACGAAAACAATCCGCGAAATGTGCGAGGCCTTCGAAGTCACGCCACGGACTTTGCGCTTTTATGAGGCCAAAGAACTATTGTTCCCGATCCGCGAGGGCCAGAAACGCCTGTTCACAAAACGCGACGGTGCCCGCCTGAAACTGATCCTGCGCGGCAAGCGTTTTGGCTTTAGCCTCGAGCAAATCCGTCAGTTGCTGGACATGTATCAACCCGGTCCCAAGCAGCTTAACCAAATGTCCAAGACCTACGAAATTGCCCTTGAACGGCTCTCTGACATGGAGCGTCAACGCGATGAGCTAAACGAGGCCATCGGCGAGTTGAAAGAGCAAATTGCGTGGGGCGAAAAAACCATCGCTGAATTGCAAAACAATCTCGACGATGGAGAAACCTAACGAGTAAAGAGACGTCATCGATGCCCAACTACACCGCTCCGATCAAAGACATTCAATACGTTCTTCACGACGTACTGCAAATTTCGGCCAAAAATATTGTCGGCTACGACGAGTTGGATCGCGAGACAACAGGGGCAATCTTTGAAGAAGCTGGCAAGCTGGCCGAACAGGTTTTGGCACCGATAAATCAGATCGGCGATCAGCAGGGCTGCACCTTCGAAAACGGTGTCATCACAACGCCAGACGGGTTCAAAGCGGCGTTCGATACGGTCAAAGACGGCGGCTGGGCAGGACTGGACTGCGATCCAGACTACGGCGGCCAAGGCATGCCCTACCTTGTCGGCTCGGTCGTGAACGAATTGTTCAGCTCAGCAAATATGGCGTTTTCGATGTACCAAGGCCTGACCCACGGCGCCTATTCCGCCATTCACGCCCATGGGACAGAGCAGCAAAAGCAAACTTTCTTGCCCAAGATGGTGAGCTGCGATTGGACCGGCACAATGAACCTGACCGAACCGCACTGCGGCACGGATCTCGGGTTGTTGCGCACCAAGGCAGAGCCTCAGGCGGATGGCAGCTACAAGGTGACAGGCCAGAAAATTTTTATCTCGGCGGGCGACCATGATCTTTCTGAGAATGTCATTCATCTGGTTCTCGCCAAAATTCCCGGCGGCCCCGAAGGCGTCAAAGGCATATCGCTGTTCATCGTCCCTAAGTTTGATGTCAACGCCGACGGAACCCTTGGTGGGCGCAATGGCGTTTCGGTTGGCAAGATCGAAGAAAAAATGGGCATCCACGGCAACGCAACCTGTGTGATGAACTTTGACGAAGCGACCGGCTTCCTGCTGGGAACCGAGCACAAAGGCATGCGGGCCATGTTCACGATGATGAACGAAGCGCGTAACGGGGTTGCGGTGCAGGGCCTCTCGCAAGCTGTACCCGCCTATCAAGAGGCGCTGCAATACGCCAAGGACCGCCTGCAAGGCCGCGACGTAACTGGCACCAAAAACCCCGACGGCCCTGCGGACCCTTTGATCGTGCACCCCGATATTCGCCGGATGCTGATGGATCAGAAAAGTTTCATCGAAGGCGCCCGTGCCATGGTCTGCTGGGCGGCTACACTTATCGATCAGGCGCGTCGTCAGGACGATGCCGAGGCCGAAGCGCTCGTTTCTCTGCTGACACCTGTTCTGAAGGGTTTTCTGACCGAGCAAGGCTTTCAAATGACCGTGCAGGCCCAACAGGTGTTTGGTGGCCACGGCTATATTGAAGAATCTGGCGTCTCTCAATTCGTTCGCGATGCCCGCATCACCATGATCTACGAGGGCACCAATGGCATTCAAGCCCTTGACCTTGTTGGGCGAAAGCTCGGACTGAATGGCGGTAAAACCGTGATGGGCCTTTTTGAGACCGTTAAGACGTTCATCAAGGACAATCAGGACGACGAGGCCCTAAAAGCTGATTTCCTCGACCCGCTGAAAACCGCCAGCAAAGACCTTCAATCGGCCGCAATGTATTTCATGCAGAACGGGATCAAGGATCCCAACAATGCACTTTCAGGGGCGACGGACTTCATGATGATGTTCGGCCATGTCACACTGGGTTTCATGTGGGCGCAAATGGCAAAAGTGTCGTCAGACGCCTTGGCGGGCGACCCCGCTGACGCAGCGTTTCACCAGACAAAACTGGCAACCGGACGCTACTATATGGCCCGACAGCTTCCCGCAACGGCCATGCATTTGGCGCGCATTCAGTCCGGCGCCGCCCCCTTGATGGCGCTGTCCGAAGACCAATTCTAAGCAGGAGTGGCTGATGCCGAAACGCCTAAGACTGACCCGCCGCGTCAACCTCGCCCTGAGCGAGGACGCGTGGCGTCGGCTCAAACGTTTCGCAGCCGACGCCGGTTTGGACGAGGGCGAGGCCTTGTCGTTCCTGTTTGAAAACTTCGAGTCCGTGACCGACGATGAAACGCTTCCCCATCGGTTGCGTCTTTTCAACGCCGAACTCGAAGATCGCAAGAAATAGGGGCCGCTATGACGTCAACATGGATGACAGAAGACCACCAGATGCTGGGCGATATGACAGCTCGGTTCATTCAAGATGAATGGGTGCCTCAGTACGACCGTTGGCGCAAGCAGGGTGAAATGGATCGCAGCACTTGGCAGCAAGCCGGTGAACTGGGTCTGCTCTGCCCCTCGATCCCAGAGGAATACGGCGGCGCAGGCGGGAACTTCGGTCATGAGGCCGTCATCATGATGGAGGGCGCACGCGCCAATCTGGCCAGTTGGGGCAATCCTATCCATTCCGGTATTGTCGCCCACTACATCCTGGCTTACGGCACCGAAGAACAAAAACAGCGCTGGCTGCCCAAGATGGTGACGGGCGAAATCGTCACGGCTTTGGCGATGACCGAACCTTCGGGGGGATCGGACGTCCAGAACCTGAAGACCCGCGCGGCCAAGGACGGCAATGCCTATCGCCTGATCGGTCAGAAAACCTTTATCACCAACGGCCAACACGCCAACCTGATCGTCGTTGCTGCAAAAACCGATCCCGGTGCAGGCTCAAAGGGCACGTCACTGATGGTCGTCGAAACCGAAGACGCGCAAGGGTTCTCACGCGGGCGCAATCTCGAAAAAGTTGGCCTAAAAGCGGCCGACACCTCCGAGCTGTTTTTCGACAACGTTGAGGTGCCCCCCGAAAACGTGCTTGGCGGGGAAGAGGGTCAGGGGTTTTACCAGATGATGCAACAACTGCCACAGGAGCGGCTCATCATTGGCTGCGGAGCGGTCGGGGCCATTCAGGGCGGCGTCGAACGCACCATTGCCTATTGCAACACCCGCGAGGCCTTTGGTGGACCGATTATTCAATTCCAGAACACGCGTTTTAAACTGGCCGAGATGAGCACCAAACTCGCCGTTTCTCGCGCGTTTCTCGACGAATGCATCACCGAGCATTTGCGCGGCGAGTTGTCGGTCGAAAAGGCGGCGATGGCAAAATACTGGCTGACCGACACGCAATGCGAAGTGTTGGATGACTGCGTCCAGCTGCACGGAGGCTACGGGTTTATGCAGGAATATGATGTCGCCGAGATGTGGACCGACGCCCGCGTGCAGCGGATTTACGGCGGCACCAACGAGATCATGAAGGAACTGATCTCGCGCAGCCTGATCGACAAGAAACGCTGAGAGGCTCGGA
>JBELFK010000047.1:10295-12103 GCA_042092935.1 Paracoccaceae bacterium
GGGGCGCGAAGCCCCCGCTGCGCAACAGAGGAGACGCGCGATGACAATGAAACTTTATTGCTTCGGTGAAAGCGGCAACGCCTACAAGGCTGCGCTTGCCCTTGAACTGTCCGGTCTCGACTGGGAGCCTGTCTATGTGGATTTCTTTAGCGGCGAGACCCGCACGCCCGGGTATCGCGCGATCAACGAGATGGGGGAGGTCCCGGTGCTTGTCGATGGCGACAGAACACTCACCCAATCCGGCGCGATCCAGATGTATATTTCGGAAAAATCCGGCAAGTTTGGCGGTTCGACCCCGGATGAGGCGCGCGATATCATGCGCTGGGTGCTTTGGGACAACAACAAACTTTGCGGTCAGGCTGGCATGACCCGTTTCCTGATGAATTTCCTGCCCGAGGACAAGCGTCCGGCCGAAGTTATCGCTTGGTATCAGGGCCGTCTGAAAACCGTTTACACGATCCTTGACACCCATCTTGCGGGCCGCGACTGGATCGTTGGGGATAGCATCACCAACGCCGATTTCTCGTGCTGCGGCTATCTGTTTTACGACGAACCGTTCGGTTTTGACCGCGCCGACTGGCCCAATATCGACCGCTGGCTGTCAAATATCCAAGGTTTGGACGGCTGGCAACATCCCTATGAATTGATGCCCGGCAGCCCTGCCGACCGTGCGTGAGGAGAATTGAAATGAACGAAGCCTATATCTATGACGCCGTGCGCACTCCGCGCGGCAAGGGCCGGAAAGACGGCTCGCTCCATGAAGTCAGTGCCAATGGTCTCAGCGTGACCGCTCTGAACGCGATCAAGCGCCGCAATGATCTGGAAGGTCACGCGGTTGAGGACGTGATCTGGGGCAATGTCACCCAGGTCGCAGAACAAGGCGCATGCCTTGCGCGGACGGCTGTTCTTGCCTCGGAACTTGATGAAAGCATCCCCGGCGTGTCGATCAACCGCTTCTGTGCAAGCGGGTTGGAAGCCGTCAACATGGCCGCCAATCAGGTACGGGGCGGCGCGGGCAATGCCTATATCGCCGGTGGTGTGGAAAGCATGAGCCGTGTACCGATGATGTCGGATGGCGGTGCGATTGCCGTGGACCCGTCGATTGCCATCGACAACTACTTTGTTCCGCAGGGCATCGGCGCGGACATTATCGCCAGCCGCTATGGGTTTACCCGTGACATGGCCGATGCGATGGCTGTTGAAAGCCAGAAGCGGGCCAAGGCGGCGTGGGACGACAAACGTTTCACCAAAACCATCGTGCCGGTGCGCGATGTGAATGGTCTGACGATCCTTGATTATGACGAATTCATGCGCCCGGGCACTGATATGCAATCGCTCGGAGCATTGAAACCCAGCTTCAAGGATCAGGGCGAGGTCATGCCCGGTTTCGACAAGGTTGCCTTGCAGAAATACCCCGAGCTTGAACGGGTGAATCACATCCACCATGCAGGCAACTCGTCGGGCATCGTCGATGGCGCGGCGGCTGTTCTGATTGGCAACAAAGAGTTTGGCGAACAGTATGGTTTGAAACCCCGTGCCCGCATCAAGGCGACCGCCAAAATCGGCACCGATCCGACGATCATGCTGACCGGCCCGGTTCCTGTGACCAAGAAAATCCTTGCCGATCACGGGATGGCGATCAGCGACATTGATCTGTTTGAGGTCAACGAAGCCTTCGCCAGCGTTGTCATGTTGTTCGAGCAGGCGTTCAATGTCGATCACGACAAGGTCAACGTCAACGGCGGCTCGATTGCCATGGGGCACCCGCTGGGCGCAACCGGTGCGATCATCCTCGGGACATTGCTGGA
>JBELFK010000047.1:12203-16157 GCA_042092935.1 Paracoccaceae bacterium
AAGAAAATGACTGATTTCACACTGACCAAACACGACGACGGCGTTGCGATTATCACGTGGGATTGCCCCGGAAAGTCGATGAATGTCGCGAATTTTGAGGCTTTCGGCGAACTGGAAGCCTGCATCGATCAGGTTTTGGGCGACGGCGACATAAAAGGCGCTGTCATAACCTCGGGCAAAAAGGACTTTGCCGGAGGCATGGACCTGAATGTGCTTGCCAAGCTGCGCGAAGATGGCGGCGATGATCCGGCGGAAAGCATCTTTAACGGCATCATGGAGATGCACCGTTTGCTACGTAAAATTGAGCGGGCTGGTATGGACCCAAAGACCAATAAGGGCGGCAAGCCGATCGTCTCGGCGTTACCTGGAACGGCGATGGGCATTGGCTTGGAAATCCCGCTGGCGACGCATCGGATTTTTGCGGCCAACAACCCCAAGGCCAAGATCGGTCTGCCTGAAATCATGGTCGGCTTGTTCCCGGGGGCAGGTGGGACAACACGCGTTGTCCGCAAGGTCGGAGCAATGGCTGCAGCCCAAATTTTGCTGGAAGGCAAAGCAGGCAGCCCCAAGCAAATGAAGTTGCAAAAGATCGTTGATGAGGTGGTCGACGATCCGGTCGCGGCGGCCCGCGATTGGGTTTTGAATGCGACGGATGCAGACATCGTCAAACCATGGGATGCGAAGGGCTACAAAATGCCCGGCGGAGCGCCGTATCACCCTGCCGGCTTCATGACCTTTGTCGGTGCATCGGCGATGGTCAGCGGCAACACCCAAGGGGTTTATCCTGCCGCCAAGGCGATGCTTTCGGCGATTTATGAGGGCGCGTTGGTGCCGTTTGATACCGCGTTGAAAATCGAAGCGCGCTGGTTCACCAAGGTCATTTTGGACCCTGTGTCCTCAAACATGATCCGTTCGCTGTTCATCAACAAGCAGGCGCTTGAAAAAGGGGCGAACCGTCCGGCTGTCGGCGATGAAACCGTCAAGAAAGTCGGTGTTCTGGGCGCTGGCATGATGGGGGCTGGCATAGCGCTCGTCTCGGCGCAGGCTGGCATCGATGTGGTGCTGTTGGATCAAAATACTGAGGCCGCTGAACTTGGCAAAGCCTACTCTGAAAGCTACATGGACAAAGGCATCAAACGCGGCAAAGCCACGGCCGAAAAGAAAGAGGCGTTGTTGGCGAAAATCACTGCCTCTGCCGACATTAACGATCTGGCTGGATGTGATTTGATCGTGGAAGCGGTGTTCGAAGACCCCGCCGTGAAGGCCGAAATGACCCAAAAGGTCGAAGCGGTGATTCCTGAGGACTGCATTTTTGCGTCCAACACCTCAACGCTGCCGATCACGGGTCTGGCGAAAGCATCCAGCAGACCCGAGCAGTTCATCGGCATTCACTTCTTTTCACCCGTCGAAAAGATGATGCTTGTCGAGATTATCAAAGGCAAAGAAACCGGTGACCGCGCGGTGGCCAAAGCGCTCGATTTTGTGCGTCAGATCCGCAAGACGCCGATTGTGGTGAACGATGCGCGCTTCTTCTATGCCAACCGCTGCATCATCCCATACATCAACGAAGGCATCCGCATGATCGGCGAAGGCGTGAACCCCGCTTTGATCGAAAACGCGGCGCGTCAATTGGGGTTCCCCGTGGGACCGCTGCAACTGGTTGACGAAACCTCGATCGAGCTGGGCGTAAAGATCGCCAAGGCCACAAAAGCGGCGATGGGCGATGCCTATCCCGATGATGCGGTTGACGACGTGGTGTTTGCCATGGCCGATCTGGGCCGCATGGGGCGCAAGGCCTCGGCTGGGTTCTACGACTATGACGACAAGGGCAAACGCGTCGGTCTTTGGAGCGGCTTGGGTGACAAGTTCCCGCAATCAGTCGACCAACCCGAGTTCATCGATGTGCAGCACCGTCTGATGTTCAGCCAAACTTTAGAGGCCGTCCGCGCGCTGGAAGAAGGCGTTCTGGAAGACATTCGCGAAGGCGATGTCGGCGCGATCCTCGGCTGGGGCTTCGCACCTTGGTCCGGTGGGCCGTTCAGTTGGCTGGATATGCTGGGGGCCCCATATGCCGCCGAGCGCTGCGATCAACTGACCGAAGACTTTGGCGATCGGTTCAAATGCCCCGATCTGCTGCGTGATATGGCGGCCAAAAACCAGAGCTTCTATAAACGCTTCGCGGCGGACGCAAAGGCCGCTTAGACAATGCTTAGGGCGTGCGCAATGCGTGCGCCCTAAGGTTCAAACCCGTAGCCAAAGCGGGCGATGTCTTGCGCATACATCTGCGCAACCAACTGCGCATCCTCATCCGAATAATACCCACGCCAGTCCGTTTGGCGCTCTGAGCGGTTTACATGCGGGATGTCCAGCTTGAACCCGAGATGGGCCTCAAATGGGGCGATGTCCTTGGACAAAACCTCAAGCCGCACAAAACAGGTTTCAACTTCGTGCCCCCCGACAGACACGTAAGCGCCGTAACTCTCGGCGGTTTGCGTTGCCACCGTTTCTGGATGGTTAAGAAATCCTGAAAAGTCATGCGCCTTGGCCAAGTCGACTGCTCTGTGATCGAAGCCTTGTGTTCGCAGCCAATGGTAATAGCTGACCATACGATCCCAAGGGTTTCGGACCAAAGTGACGACAAACATCCCAGTCAGATCGATCAACCCGTCCAAGTCGGCCAGCCCAGAGTGCTTGCGCAATTTGCGCCCCTCGGCCCATGCCTTCGCCTTGGCCCGTCGTTTGACCGCCTTTGGCGTGTCGCCAATCAGAATGTCATCCGCCATCGCCCGAGCTTCAAGCGCCAAAGACAACGCTGTGCCTCCGGTTTTGGGGATGTGGACAAAGATGTAATTGCGGCCTTTTGAAACAATCATGGCACCAAGGCTAGCCTAGGCCGAGGGCGAGCGGAAGGCGATGATGATCCCTGCCAATGAAATCAGAACAATTCCGATGATTTCGCTGGTCGAAACCCCCTGCCCCCATAGCAGGTAAGCGAACGCCGGTCCAAAGATGAAAATCGAGTATTCAAATATTGCGGCATAGCTGGCTTCGGCGGTTTGATAGGCTTTCACGATGAAAAACACGCCGATGGTTGAACCAACGGCCTGCGCAACGATGATCCAGATCACCGGCGACATATCCCAGACCCACCCACGCAGCAAAAACCCGTCGGCCCCGAGCGGCGCAACAGGGTCAAATATCCACAAGCCCGCAAAGGCAAAAGCGGCGTAGACCCCCTGCATGACATACATGCTCCACACCATGGTCAAGGTCGCCTCACCGGCGCATAGCTCGCGCGTGGCGACGACGCCGAAAGCGTAGAACAGACCCGCGGCCAAGGGCAGCAAACTGGCCAATCCCATCGACGCAAAACTTGCGCCGGTCACGACCAGAATTCCGACAAAACCAACCCCGACCGCGATGATGCGCCATTTTCCAACAGGCTTGCCGAGAAGAAAGATCGATATCAGCAACACGAATATCTGCGATGTAAACAGGCCCGCAAGCGCCTGAGAAATCGGCACAAACCCGAGCGAGCCAAAGTAAAATACCATTGCCATTGCGACCAAAGCACCACGCGCCATGACGCGCCACAGATGTATCGGGCGAATTGATCCCATGCCAATCCGCGACATCAGATAGATGATCGGAAACGTCATGAACATGCGCACGATAAAGAACTGCCACAGGTTGATGGTTTGAGCCATTCGTCCGACGAAATTGTCGACCAAGGCGATCACGACCATGCCAATCAGCATCCATTGGCCTGCCAGAAGGGGATTATTTGGAAGGGTCGGTCTCATACTGAATGTCCAATGCCGTATTTGCACGGACTTGTTCTGTCTTCTTAGCGACACTACAACGAACAAAATTTGCTGAATTTGGGAGGATACGCAAATGGGTTGGATGGCAGATGAAACTGGACTCGGGAAAACCGCCGCGAACTTTGTTCCG
>JBELFK010000047.1:16257-18920 GCA_042092935.1 Paracoccaceae bacterium
CTCATGGCGACGCCAAGGTCGTCATGGTCGACACACAGTTTCTGGCGCTCGCGGAAGACGCTATCGCGCGGCTGGACGGCCCGCACCCGACCATCGTCGAAGTCCCAGACGCCTTTGGCGGCTTTCCGGCCTCAGGCAAGCATTTGACCTATGAGTCCCTTCTGGCCTCGGGTGATCCCGAGTTTGAATGGGTCATGCCTCAGGACGAATGGGAAAGCCTTGCGCTGAACTATACATCCGGCACGACGGGGCGTCCCAAAGGCGTGGTTTACCATCACCGAGGCGCTTATCTGATGACCATGGGCACCGTTGTCAGTTGGCGCATGGTGCTGCATCCGGTCTATCTGGCGATTGTCCCGCTGTTTCATTGCAACAACTGGAACCACACATGGCTGATGCCACTGGTAGGAGGCACTTGGGTTGGATGCCGCGACATCTCGGCGGCAAATATTTACAACGCTATCGACACCCAAGGCGTTACACATTTTGGCGGTGCACCGATTGTGCTGAACCTGTTGGTGAACGCCCCTGAAGAAGAACGCCGCCCGTTGGACAAGGTCGTCGAAGTCTTTACCGCGGGCGCGCCGCCCGCCCCAGCCACGCTGGAAAAAATGAGTGCGCTCGGCTTCAATGTCACACAGGTCTACGGGCTGACGGAAACCTATGGGCACGTCACAGAGTGTTTGTGGAATGGCGATTGGGATGCCCTGCCGGCCGAGGATCAGGCCGCGATCCAAGCCCAACAAGGGGTCGGGATGCCCATGATGGAGCATTGCACCGTAATGGACGAAAACATGGAGCAGATTCCGATGGACGGGGTAGCCCAGGGCGAAATCGTCATGCGCGGAAACACGGTCATGAAGGGGTATCTCAAAAACCCAGAAGCCACCGAAGAGTCGTTCAAAGGCGGGTATTTCCATTCTGGCGACATCGCGATCCAGCACCCCAATGGCTACATCCAGATTGCCGACCGCGCCAAGGACATCATAATCTCGGGCGGCGAGAATATCTCGTCCGTGGAAGTCGAAGGGGTTCTGATGGGGCACCCCGACATCAATCTCTGCGCTGTTGTGGCCAAGCCGGACGAGAAATGGGGCGAAGTGCCTTGCGCTTTTGTCGAGCTTAAAGAAGGCGCTGTCGCAGACGCCAAGGCCTTGATTGGCTTTGCGCGGGAGCGCTTGGCGGGGTTCAAAACGCCAAAGCAGGTCGTGTTCCAAGAGCTGCCAAAGACCTCGACCGGAAAGATCCAGAAGTTTGAGCTTCGCAAACTGGCGAAAGAGATCTGAGCACGAAGGATAATTGTTCCCAACGGACCTCCGTGCTAGTCCTTGGGCAACACCAACGGCAGAGCAGCCCAAAGAATGACCGCGTTAGCAGAATTTGAAAAGATTGAGGCTGTCGGCATTTGGCGTGCCGATGCCGAAGCCCAGCGTCGCGACGTTATTGTCACGCTCGGGGATGCATCGCTGACGATCTTTGATACCAAGGATCGCGTTCTGGCACATTGGTCCATTCCGGCGATTGCCCGCGAAAATCCGGGGCAGATGCCCGCGATCTACCACCCCGACGGCGATCCCGACGAGACGCTGGAACTTGGCGATGAATCCGATGTCATGGTCGAGGCGATCGAAAAGCTCCGAAAAGCCGTGGCGCGTCGGCGTCCACATCCGGGGCGGCTGCGGGTGACTTCGGCGGCGGTGATAACAGCCGGTATCGTGGCCTTGGGCGTGTTCTGGCTGCCCAATGCTGTGCGCACGCAAACATTGACCGCCCTGCCCGACATCAAGCAACGCCAGATCGGGGCGCAAATCGTCCAAGCCGCCGAACGGTTTACCTCGGCCGCCTGTTCTGCCCCGTCACCGGAACTGTCTTTGCGCAAGATTTCCCGCCGCGTTTTTCCGCGATCCACGCCCTCTGTCTTCGTCGTCCCCGACGGGTTGACCGACGTTGTGGCCCTGCCGGGCAACACCTACCTCGTTGGGCGCGCCTTGGTTGAGGATTTCGAAACACCCGAGGTATTGGCAGGCTTCCTATTGGCCGCCTCGGCTGCGTCGGGTGGGCAGGACACGCTTATCAAAGCGGTGCTGAAAGAAGCGGGACTTCTGGAAAACCTCAAATTGCTCACCACCGGCGATCTGCCGCAGGCCGTCGCCGACCGCTTTGCCGAGTCGACATTATCGGCGACGCGAACACCGGTGATCGATGCCGCCCTGTTGCGTCGGTTCGAAGCTGTGGAGGTGTCGTCGCGACCCTACGCCTTGGCCATTGACGTAACGGGCGAAGCCACGCTTAGCCTGATCGAGGCCGACCCGATGGCCGCGCAAAACCCACCCGCGATCCTGACGGATGGCGAGTGGGTTGCCTTGCAAGGTATTTGCGAAAGCTAACGCTTACTGAATGAACGCGTCCGAATAACCGCTGCTGCGAAGATGGGAAAGCGCCGAGCGCACATCCGCAGCCGAGAAGGGACCGGCCATCACGACCTGAACCGCCCCCGCATTTTGCACGACCGCGCCCATGCCCATCTGAGTGAGCAACGCGATGTTTTTCTGAACGTTCGCGGCACTGCCATAAGCACCGACTTGAATGAACGCGCCGGCACTTCCGGGGGTCAATTGTTTTGAGGACATCCACGGCACGACACTACGGATCGAATTGCCAAA
>JBELFK010000048.1:0-18902 GCA_042092935.1 Paracoccaceae bacterium
CGGTGGTTGGCCCCAAGGTACCACGATTGGCTGCGCACGCGCGAAGGCTGGACCATGGCGCGGATGCGCTGGGCCGTGGTGATCCACAAACGGTTGCTGCTCATTATCTTCGTTGTGCTGATTTGGCTGGTGATCCCCCTGATGCGAGAGCTGACATGGCCCTCGCGGAGCTATTTGCTAGGCATAATAGGCAATCTGGCCTTTGCTTGGCTGGTGGTCGCAGTGGCCTCGCGGCTCATTGCCAACAAGTTCCTGCGGCAAGTCGTAAGGGGTGGCGCATGGGTCTGGATCTCGCTCAGCATTCTGAACCTGACCGAGGTTTTTGTCCGTCTGACGGATAGCCTTGCTGTCGATCTGGGCGATCTGCGGATTTCGGTTTGGATCGTTTTGCAGGCCGTATTTATCCTTGGACTGATGTTCATCGCGGCGCGTTTCTTGTCGCGTAGCGCCAGCGACCGGATTCATTCGAACGCTGACCTTAGCCCCTCAATGCAGGTACTGACGATCAAGGTGCTTCAAATCACCCTTTACGGCGCAGCGTTCTTTATTGGCCTGCGGGCCGTCGGCGTTGATCTGACCGGCCTTGCGTTTTTGTCCGGTGCCATTGGTGTCGGCCTCGGTTTTGGCTTGCAAAAGGTTGTGTCCAATCTGGTTTCCGGTGTCATCATCCTGTTGGACAAATCGATCAAACCCGGCGACGTCATCAGCTTGGGCGAGACCTTTGGCTGGATCAAAAGCCTTGGGGCGCGGTACGTCAGCGTCGTTACACGGGATGGCAAAGAGTATCTGATCCCCAACGAGGACCTCATCACGGGTCAGGTGGTGAACTGGTCGCACTCGGACGATTTTGTGCGGCTCGATATTTTCTTTGGAACGGCCTATGGCGACGATCCCCACAGGGTGCGCGCCCTGGCCATCGAAGCAGCCAAATCCGTCGACCGCGTATTAAGCGATAAGGCACCCGTTTGCCACATCGTTGGATTCGGCGACAGCTCGGTCGATTACATCCTCAGGTTCTGGATTGAAGACCCGACAGGGGGCCTGACCAACATCCGTGGCAACGTTTACCTTGCGCTTTGGGATCAATTTCACGCAAACGGCATATCTATTCCCTTTCCGCAACGCGAAGTGCGCCTTTTGGGTGACAGTCCGGTGGTTGACTCGCCCCCCAAGGCCCCATAGGTGCATTGAGCTTTCAAATCGCCAATGCTATTTTGAAGCAAGCCCAGCGCCGGGGCCCGGACGGCGCGATCGACTAGGAGGACAATGTCCTGTCATTGCACGTTGATGCGGCACCAGCCGCACTCAAGGGGAGCCCGCTAATGGGTGCGACCCTTGAAACCCCCAGCGCAAAAATGCTGGCTCTCGTTTTAGACACACTGGATGAAAACAAGGCCGAGGATATCGTGCAGATTGATCTGCGCGGCAAATCGAGCATTGCCGATCACATGGTGGTTTGTTCTGGCCGTTCATCGCGTCAGGTATCAGCGCTCGCCGATCGGCTGGCCGAAGACATCAAGCACGAGCTTGACGTTTTTTCAAAGACAGAAGGCAAGGAAACCGGTGACTGGGTTCTGATCGATGCGGGCGATGTCATCATCCATATCTTCCGCCCAGAAGTGCGCGAATTTTACCAGCTCGAAAAAATGTGGCTGCCTGCTGGCGGCCCGGCTGCCTGATTTAGGCTTGTCGTGACCCGCTGCACCATCAGCGCCGTGGGCCGATTGCGTGCCGGCCCCGAAAAAGACCTTATCGACGACTATGCCCAGCGATTTGACCGCACCGGTCGCACGCTGGGGCTTGGTCCACTTAGCATCGCCGAAGTCGAAGACAAAAAGAACGGTGGCATGGCCACCGAGGCCGTGTTGTTGCGCGGCGCCATTCCAAACGGATCGGTGATGGTGACGCTGGACGAGCGCGGCAAACTGCTGAAATCCCCCGATTTCGCCCGCAAACTAGCCAATTGGCGGGACGAAGGACGTAGCAATATCGCCTTTGTAATCGGCGGAGCGGACGGAATTGATCCGTCGCTGCGTGCCGAGGCTGACTTTAGTCTTTCCTTCGGGGCGATGGTTTGGCCGCATATGCTTGCGCGGGTCATGTTGTGCGAGCAACTTTACCGCGCCTCGACCATTCTTGCCGGTTCGCCGTATCACAGGGTTTAGGGGTATGGCGTGGTAGACATCTTCCTGCAAACGCTGCCTTTCTTCGCGATCATTGGCGTGGGGTTCGCCGCCGCCAAAATCGGAATGTTCCCCCCCGAGGCCACGGCCTATCTTACGAAATTCGTGTTTTACTTTGCCCTGTCCTCGATGCTGTTCAGCTTTTCAGCAGGGCAAAAGCTGTCAACGATCCTGAATTGGGACATCGTGTTGGCATACCTCAGCGGCTCGGTTGTGGTATATGTATTGGCAACCGTGGTGGCGATGGTCCGTCGCGTCGGCGTCGCGGAAGGTGCGATTGAAGCGCAGTGTGCGATCATCGGCAATGTCGGTTTCCTTGGCATTCCATTGCTCGCGTTGTTGCTCGGTCCCGAGGCGCTAGGCCCGGTCCTATTGGTTCTCTCTGTGGACTTGCTTGTCTTTAGCAGTCTGATTGTCATTCTCATCACAGGATCACAGCAAGGGCGGGTAAGCCTCGGGATAGTCTCAACAATCCTTAAGGGTCTGGTCCGCAACCCGATGATCGTCGCCATTGCGCTGGGCTTCATTTGGTCGGGTCTGTCTTTGCCCATTCCCACCCCGTTCCAATCCTTCCTTGATCTTCTGGGCGGTGCCGCCACCCCTGGCGCCCTCTTCGCAATCGGCGCTTCCCTTGCGCCAAAGTCGTCCGAGCGGCTGGCCATCGCCGGATGGCTCTCCTTTGCAAAGCTGTTCCTTCATCCGCTGGCCGTCGCTGTTGCCGCGTTTTGGGTCTTTGACCTAAGCGCATACAACGCGGGCGTCATCATTGCCGCATCAGCCCTTCCCGTAGCTGGCAACGTCTACATGCTGGCGCAACATTACGGCGTCGCGCCGCAGCGGGCGTCGGGATCAATCCTGATCTCAACAGCCCTCAGCATCGTGACGGTGTCTGTTGTCATCGCTTGGGTTTCGACCTGACGACCCTTGCTCTGCGAATGAACATCGCCTAGCGATTGTTCAGCAAAGATTGAGGGGCCTTTCATGCAAACAGTTTCAGAGAACAAATGCTTTGACGGAGTGCAGGGCGTATACACCCATCGCTCAACTGCGACAAAAACAGACATGACCTTTGGGCTGTTTCTGCCGCATGAGGCAAAAGACGGCCCAGTCCCCGTCCTTTGGTATCTTTCCGGCCTGACCTGCACGCATGAAAACGCGATGGTCAAGGCGGGCGCCCAGGCTTGGGCCGCCGAGCAAGGCATTGCGCTGGTGTTTCCCGATACATCACCGCGCGGCGACGGTGTGCCGAATGATGACGCCTACGATCTTGGCCAGGGCGCCGGATTCTATGTGAACGCGACGCAGGCACCTTGGTCCGAGCACTTCCAAATGTGGGACTATGTTGCCGAAGAATTGCCCGCGCTTCTTGGCGATAACTTTGCCGTCGATCTGGAACGCCAGTCAATCACAGGGCATTCGATGGGCGGTCACGGGGCGTTGACACTCGGCTTGACCTTGAAGGACCGGTTTCGCAGCGTTTCGGCGTTCTCACCCATCTGCAACCCAACCAATTCAGATTGGGGCAAGAAGCAGCTGACTGCCTATCTTGGCACCGATGAAAGCACTTGGGCGGCGCATGATGCCAGCCTGTTGATGACAGAGCGCGGCTTTGCTGGGCCGGTTCTGATCGACACCGGCACGGACGATCAATTCATGGACCTGCTAAAACCCGAGACACTGTCGCAAGCCATGGCAAGCAAACGCCAAGAAGGTCAGTTTCGAATGCAAAAAGGTTATGACCACAGCTACTTCTTCGTCTCCACCTTCATCGAAGACCATATCGCCTTTCACGCGGACGCTCTTTACGCATGACAATTCTGTTCATCGATGCCGACGCCTGTCCGGTAAAATCCGAGGCCGAGCGGGTCGCGACGCGTCACAAAGTCAACATGAAACTTGTCAGCAATGGTGGTCTGCGCATGTCGCAGAATCCATTGGTTGAGGTCGTCATTGTTCCGGATGGACCAGACATTGCCGATATGTGGATCGCCGATCGGGCCACCAAAGGCGATGTGGTTGTTACTGGCGATATTCCTCTGGCGGCGAAATGTGTCGCCTCTGGTGCCGAGGTTCTGCGTCACAACGGAGACCGCTTCACCGAGGCCAATATAGGTCAACAACTGGCAATGCGTGATCTCATGTCCGACCTTCGTGCCGCCGATCCATTCCGTCAGGGTGGCGGCAAGGCGTTCTCCAAGACCGACCGCTCACGCTTTCTCGATGCGCTTGAGCGGGCATTGCGCGCGGCGAAGTCTGCTAGCGGGAATTAAGCTGCTGATACGTGCGAATGGCGGCAATCATATCCTTGTCCGCAAACCCCATATCCAACGTTTGTTCCTGCAAGCCAAGCGCGGTGTCAACAATCGGCGTTACCGCACCGACTTCGTCGGCGGCACCCTGCATCATCTTTAGGTTTGACACCGTCTGATAGACGGATGCTTGCGGCGCGAAATCTTCGTCGACCAGTTTTGGCAGTTTCATTTTCACGACTGGACTGGCCATTTGTCCGGCCTCCATCACTTGACGAAACACCTGCATATCCAGACCACATTGGCGCGCAAGATTTGTGCCTTCAACCAATCCAAACATGATGCCGGCCAAGCAGGTGTTGACGGCCAGCTTCATCTGAAGCGCTGCTGGAACGGCACCGCAATTCACCTTGGTTGCAATCAGTGGGGCGATTACGCCCTCAATAGCGCTGAGCGTTTCGGGATCACCAGCTTGCATGGCAACCAATTGGCCAGCGGCCGCGGGAACGCTTGATCCAGAGACGGGCACTTCAGCGTAGCGCCCACCGGCCTTCAAGATGTCGGTTTCTAGTCCCTTTGATTAGGCGGGCAAAGTAGTTCCCATTTGAACAATCGTTTTACCGCCGCACATTGTAGCGAAATCCGCGGAATTACGTTCAAGCACTTGGTCCAACACATCCGAGGTTGCCAGCATAGTGACAATGACATCGCTTTTCGCGAACACATCTCTGGGCGAAGCCGCAACCGTCGCGCTTGTTCCTTGAAACCGATCCAGCTTTGCTGCGTTGCGCGTCCAAACGACCAGCTTCGATCCGGTCTCGACCAATCGCAGCGCCATGGGCATGCCCATGTCCCCTAATCCGATGAATCCGACGATCTTTGTCATATCATTCCTTCTCGTGATTGCATCTGTGCTGCTTTCAACAAAGCCTACCCTAAACCGCTTCCAATCCGCGCTCGAATTCTTCGATCAAGGCGTCGATTTTTTCCAATCCGACCGAGACGCGGAAAAATCCTTCGGTGATGCCGATGGCGGCGCGTTCATCTTCACTCAATGCACGATGAGAGCTTGACGGTGGATGCGATAGCGTTGTCCCGACGTCCCCGAGCGTTGGCGCAAATGCGAGGTTGTCTGCCCCAAGCGTGAAGGCGTTCGCGGCCGCGCGGCCTCCGTCCAATTCAAAGCTGACCATATTGCACCCTGTGCCTTGCAGCACGGCCTGCGCGCGATTTGCGTCGGGGTGATCGGCGCGCGTCGGATAGAGAACTTTTCGCACCTTTGGGTGCGCCGCCAGATAGGCCGCCAGCTTTGTAGCATTCTCTTGTGCGCGCTCAAACCGTAGCTCAAACGACAAAAGTCCCCGTTCGGCCAGCCAGCAATCAAACGGGCTTGCGGTTAGCCCCGTCGTGACGGCAAACGTGTTGAGACGATCGTTCAACTCAGTGCTTTTGGCGACCACATATCCCAAGGTCACATCTGAATGGCCAGCCATCAGTTTAGTCACTGAGTGGATAACAATGTCGGCGCCCCGCTCAAGCGGGCGCACTGCAAGCGGGGTGGTGAATGTATTGTCCACGGCCAGCAAAATACCGCGCTCGTTGCAAAGCGCTGCGATGCCGTCAAGGTCCGCAATGCGGATGGTCGGGTTCGAAACCAATTCGATCAACACAAGTTTGGTGTTTGGCCGGATCGCTGCCGCCATTGCGTCCACAGACGTCGGATCTGCCAGTGAGGTTTCGATCCCCAACCGCGGCAGATCTTCCTTCATAAGACGAAGCGAACGCCCGTAAAGCTGATCTCCGCCGACGACGTGGTCCCCGCTGCGCAGCAGACCCATAACAACGGTTGTAACCGCCGCCATGCCCGAGCCGACGACGATTCCCCCTTCGGCCCCCTCAAGCGCATCAATGCGTTGGGCCAAGACGTCCGCGTTCGGGTGACCTTCGCGGGCGTATGTGTAGCCTTGCACACGGCCTTCATACTGGTCGTCCAAGGCATCCGGCGTGCTCGAAGCATAAACGACAGAGGGCATAATCGGCGTCACAACCGGTTTTGAAGCCGACAGCGGCAATCCGGTCGGTCGCATCACAGTTTTCTTTGTCATTCCTTCGCCTTTCGGATGAGTCACTGGCAAAACCTATTGCGACACTTCATGACTGTCCATCTTTGCAAGCCCTATAGCGGCAATTCCACAAACGACCGGCCCAGTGTCGCAATTGAGGCCGACCAGCGTCTTTGAGAACGGCAGTTTGGACGCAGCGAGGAGAACCCAAATGCCAATAAAATCCATGTCGCTGAACCTTACCGGTGCACTCTGTGCGCTTGCGGCGGCGGTGTTCTTTTCGATCAATGACATGGCAATCAAATTTCTGTCCGAAGGATACGCGCTGCACCAAGTTGTCCTGATCCGCTCGCTCATCGGAATGACGCTGTGGATGGTGCTTATCATGCCTTTCAGCGGCGGCTGGCGCGTCGTCAAAACCAAGCGTCCGGTGATGCATTTCATTCGCGGCTTCTGCGTTGTGTTCGCCAATATGAGTTTCTTCCTGGGACTGGCGGCCCTTCCTCTGGCCGAGGCCGTCGCCATCTTTTTTGTCAGCCCGCTTATCATAACGGTTTTCTCGGTGGTTTTTCTTGGCGAAAAGGTCGGCCCCTGGCGTTGGGGGGCGATCGCCATCGGGTTTGTCGGCGTGCTGGTGATCGTTGACCCACGAGGGGCCACCTTTCAGATCGCGTCTGTCCTGCCGTTGCTGGCGGCAACCAGCTATGCGGTTCTTCACATCCTGACCCGAAAAATCGGTAAAACCGAAAGCGCGGCGACGATGCTGTTCTACATCCAGTTGACCTTCATTCTGACAAGCGGTGCAATCGGTCTGGCATTGGGCAATGGACGCTTTTCCGGTAACGCTGATTTGTCGCTCGAGTTTTTGACACGCAGTTGGACGATGCCAGAAATCACCGACTGGTGGATATTTGTCGCGATTGGCATTGGCAGCTCCGCCGGTGGCTACCTCATCTCGCAGGCCTATCGCCTGTCCGAAGCCGCTTTTGCCGCACCGTTTGAATACCTCGCGATGCCGCTGGCCATTCTTTGGGGCGTGCTCGTGTTTGGCGAGTGGCCCGATCTAAACGCCTGGAGTGGTATCGCCTTGATAATTGGCTCGGGTCTTGTTCTTTTGTGGCGCGAGGCGCTTGGCAAAGGCATGCTTGGCAAAAGATCACCGCGGTTGCGCAGATAGCCGCCAAAGATGGATACCCCAATGACCCCTGAAGCGGTGATTTTTGACATCGGCAATGTGCTGATCGAATGGCAGCCTGAACGATATTACGACAGCGTCATCGGCAAAGCCCGGCGCAAGGAAATGTTCGCAACGGTCGACCTTCACGGAATGAACGACCGCGTCGATCTGGGTGAAAACTTCACTGATGTAATTTACGAAACCGCCGAGGAATATCCCGATTTTCGCGACGAAATCCGCATGTGGCATGATAAATGGATTCATCTGGCATCGCCCGCGATTGACCATTCCGTCCGGCTTCTGCGCGCGTTGCGCACTAAGGGCATTCCGGTGTTCGCCCTCAGCAATTTCGGCATTCAGAGTTTTGACTACGCCGAGACACAATATCGCTTCCTAGAAGAATTCGACAGGCGCTACATATCCGGTCACATGGGCGTCATAAAGCCTGATCCTAAAATCTATGAAATGCTTGAACAGGACTGTGGCATCGCGCCCGAGGCCCTGCTTTTCGCCGATGATCGTGATGACAATATCGCCATGGCGCGGGCCCGCGGATGGCAGGCACATTTGTTCGAAACGCCGCAAGGTTGGGCGGATGAGCTTGTCGCCAAAAATCTTTTAACGACTGCGGAGGCCGTATGAGCCAGCCGGATTTCATCTCGTTCGAACAAGGCGAATGCATCTTGGACTGGATTGGTCTGACCAAGGCACTTGAAGCCGCCCACGCATTGCCAAAGGCCGAGATCAACGACGGCCTGCTTTATCGCGGCAAGGATACGTTGTTGTCTCGGGCGGCGTGGATTGACGGGATGGGTATTCTGGTCAAATCGGCGACCGTATTTCCGGGCAACCATGACCATGGAAAACCGATGATCCACGGCAGCGTCAGCTTGCTGGACGACAAGGATGGCGCGTTGTCGGCTTATCTGGATTTCAGGTTGGTGACCAAGTGGAAGACAGCGGGCGACAGCCTGCTCGGGGCGCTCAAACTGGCGCGACCTGACAGCCGCAAAATCCTGATCGTCGGCGCGGGTGAAGTGGCCAGCAATTTGCGCCAAGCCTATGGCGCAGGTTTCCCAGAGGCTGAATTCAGCATTTGGAACCGCACACAGTCAAAGGCAGAAGACCTCGCGAAACAGTTCCCCAACACGCGGGTTGCGCCTGATCTGGCCCAAGCGGTGTCTGAGGCCGACATAATCACCTCGGCCACTATGGTTTCACAGCCGGTCATCAAGGGCGACTGGTTGCGCGCGGGTCAGCACGTTGATCTTATCGGAGCCTATCGCCCCGACATGCGCGAGGTTGACGATACCGCGATGTCGCGCGCCTCGGTCTTCGTCGATAGTTTGTCCACGACGGTGGGCCACATCGGCGAATTGATCTTGCCTATGGAAAGCGGAGCCTTGTCGCCCAAGGACATAAAGGCCGACTTCTACAGCATCCCGGACATGCGGCGAACCAGTGACGACGAAATTACCTTGTTCAAAAACGGAGGCGGCGCGCATCTAGATTTGATGACAAGTCACTACATCCTTCAACGATGGCAAGCAGCATGAGTCTGCCGGACTGGGTGATGGCTGTTGTCGCGCTAGGTATCGCGATCTTCTTGCTAACGCCATGGCTGGTCGAGCGTTTCCGCACACCAATGGACGTCGAAGAAGCCCGCGTTAAAGCACCGGGCGAATTCGCGACACTGCCCTCGGGCGTCACGCACTATCGCTGGTTTGGACCTGAAAACGGACCGGTTATCGTCTGTGTTCACGGATTGAGCACACCGAGTTTTGGATACGTCGGGCTGGCGACCGCCTTGTCGATGAAAGGGTGGCGGGTGTTGACCTATGATCTCTATGGGCGCGGTTATTCTGACAACGTGCCCGGGACTCAGGACATTGATTTTTTCCTGACCCAGCTTGACGAATTGCTTGAACATCAGGACGTCACCGGCCGATTTACGATCTTTGGATACTCGATGGGCGGGCTGATCGCGACGGCCTATACCGAACGGTCGCCTCAGCGTATCAATCAAATGATGCTTATCGCCTCTGCCGGTGTTGCCCCATTGCTCAAAGCCACGGCGGGATTGGCGAAAGTTCGATCCATCCCGCTCTTGAACCGATGGTTGGGAATCGTCTTTGGCGGCCGCGCGCTGCGCAAATATATCAACGAAGAAATCGGTGCCGACCCTGTGCGCCAGCGGCAAATCGAACAAACCCATCGGCGCGGATATTGGCCGGCACTGATGTCCAGCCAACAACATGCGCTAACTATGGATTTTGAGCAAAAGCACCGAAAAATCGCCGAGCTTGAAGTTCCTGTCCTCGCGATTTGGGCGCGCAACGATCAAGTCATTCCGATAGAAGCCCTCGGGCATTTGGCCCAATGGAATCGCGCCGCGAGACAAGAAATCCTTGAGGATGCACAACACGGGTTGACCTATTCCCATCCCAAAGAAATTGCCGAATTCTTCCTCAGGAATATCTAAGCAATCGCTTCGTGGCGTCGTTCCTTAATCGGCAAATGCACAATGGCCGAAAAGGCACCGACGCCAACGCCGATCCACCAAACAGCGGTATAATCGCCGGTCAGGTCATACATTCGCCCACCCAGCCAAACACCAAGAAAACTGCCGAGTTGGTGGCTGAAAAACACGATACCGTACAGCGTCCCCATGTAGCGCAACCCGTAGATATGGGCGACCAGACCGCTGGTCAAAGGCACTGTCGCCAGCCAAAGCGACCCCATGCCGATCGAGAACAAAATAACGGTCGTCGGCGTCATTGGGATCAGAATAAACAGCGCCGCAAACACAGCCCTTCCTGTATAAATCCCTGCCAATAGATACTTTTTTGACCACCTTTTGCCTGCCCAGCCCGCGGCAAGCGTTCCGGCAATATTGGCCAACCCAATCAGCGAAATCGCTCCTGCCCCGAGGGACGAGGTGCTTGTTATGCCGATCCAAGTGAGCGGACTTGTGGACAAGATCGGACTGCTCATCTCGGTAACGAGTGCCGGAAAATGCGCTGTGACAAAGGCGAGCTGGTAGCCGCAACTGAAAAATCCGATGAAGATCAGTGAAAATGACGGATCGCGAAACGCCTTTTTGAGGACACTTCCCATGCTTTCGTCAAGCTCGGTGCGCGACGCAATAGGGGCCTTCATCATCGGCAGCGACAAAAGAGTGAGCGCAATCGCGATAGAAAAAACCACGAATACGGATTGCCAGGTCATGACGCCAAGAAGCGCTTCGGCGACGGGCGCGCCAACAACCTGACCTGCGCTGCCCGCGGCGGTGGCAATCGCCAGCGACATGGACCGGTTTTCATCCGATGACGCGCGTCCGACGATTGCCAAAATGACACCAAATCCCATGCCTGCAACGCCAAAACCGATGGCAATATTATAAAGCTGATGCGCCAGCGGCGTGACGGAATTGGCTGACATAAGCAGCCCAAACACATAGGCAATAACACCCAGAACAATGGCCTTGCGGTCACCGAGTTTCTCGGCAATCGCTCCGAAGATCGGTTGGCCGATGCCCCAGGCAAGGTTCTGGATCGCGATTGCGAGCGAGAATTCCACCCGCAGCCAGCCGAAATCTTCGGCGATAGGGATCTGGAAGACACCGAAACTGGCACGCACGGCGAAACTAACTAGAATGATAATGCACCCGACGACCAATACCGGCGTGACGAGCGGAGTGTTTTTTTGCATGGACCGATCCTCTGTGCGAACAATCGGAACGCTTTTTACGTCCGCAGTCAATCTGCGTATCGACCAAAAAGACCCCGCGTGATTTGGTGTTGTGGTTTCGATCCATGGTTGAAGGCCGGACAATCGCGCGGTAAGCCGAAGCATGCAAAGCCTGTCCGAAATCTATGAAACCTACTGCGCCTCAGGTGCGTTGACGCGCGATCCGGCGCAGGAAGCGGCCTTGCCTCATCTCGAAGCCATACGTCTGGCCCTTGCCGAGCCAGCCAAAAAGGGCTGGTTCAAAAAAGCACCAGCGCCTCCAAAGGGCTTGTATCTTTGGGGAGGTGTCGGTCGCGGCAAGTCGATGCTCATGGATCTGTTTGTCGAAGTGTGTCCGGTGCCAGTCCGGCGGGTCCACTTTCACGCCTTCATGCAGGAGGTGCACGAAGCGATGCACCAAGCCCGCGCCGACGGGATCGAAGATACCTTGCGTCCGGTTGCCGCGTCGGTCGCGCGCGCGATCAAATTGCTGGCATTTGACGAAATGCAGATCACGGACATCACCGACGCGATGATCGTGGGCCGTCTGTTTGACCTGTTGTTCGAGGCGGGCGTGGTCGTCGTCACGACCTCAAACCGCGTGCCGGACGATCTCTATAAGAATGGACTGAACCGACAATTGTTTTTGCCCTTCATTGACCTGTTGAAGGAACGCATGGTTGTCTGGGAACTGGCTAGCCCCAAGGACTATCGACAGGATCGTTTGTCCGGCAGCCCGACGTATTTCACGCCGATCAACGCCGCGTCACGCGCGGCCATCGACGCGGTTTGGAAGGATTTCACGGGCGGCGACTCTGCGCCCTTGATCCTAAAGGTCAAAGGCCGCGAGGTTTTGGTGCCACGTTTCAGGAATGGCGTCGCACGGGCAAGTTTCTTCGATCTGTGCGGCAAAATGCTGGGGGCCGCGGACTATCTGGCCCTTGCGGATGCGGTGAATGTGTTGGTTCTCGAAGACATCCCGAACCTGTCGCGTAACAACTTCAACGAAGCCAAGCGGTTTGTCACACTGATCGACGCGCTCTACGAGGCCAAAGTCAGGTTAATCTGTTCCGCGGCCTCAAAGCCCGAAACGCTCTATATCGAAGGCGAAGGCGTGTTCGAGTTTGAACGCACGGCTAGCCGCCTGCGCGAAATGCAATCCGAAAACTGGGGCGCGTGAAATCGGCGCGGCGACTACAGCGGCGGCGCGATGCGCTGCAAATTCCCGCGAACCGCCAGAAATGACGAATAGGTCGACACGCAGAAGGGCACGAAGAACGTCAACCCGATCCTGATAAGCAGTGTCGTATCGACGTTTCCGGCGAGGATGCGGTCACCATGGTTCAGCGTAGCCAAAATCAGCCCGACGATTGCCGCGATGCTCAGCGACCGTTTCACCACGCTCGGGCTGGTTGCAATGCTCATAAAACTTGCCGGTTCTTCTGGCGCCTCGCCGATGCGCAACTGCGTGCTCGAAATCATCGCGCCGATCCCACCGTCGACCGTGATGTTTTGTCCATTGATCCAACTGCTTTTGGCTGACAGCAGCCACAACACGGTCTCGGCAACTTCCTCCGGGCGTCCCATGCGGCCAACCCGTTCGACGTTGCGCTGTGCTTGCTTGCCAAGCTGCTTTAGAAAATCGGCGAAATACTTGTCCTTAATTGCGGCAGGGCTGACCGCGTTGATCCGCGCGCCCTTTGCAATCATTTCTTCTGCCTTGGCCGTCGTCATGGCGATAATCGCCTCATTCGCCAGCGTATAGGCGCGAAAACCGTCAAAGGATTCCGACTCGATGAACTGTGGAAGATCATCGATTGAACCAAGCCGCATCAGTGCGTTGACCTGCGCGATGTTCTCGCGCCATTTCCACCCCGAGCGTGTCGACATGTTCACAATCGTCGCATTTGGTGCCAGCTTGTCAGATATGTGATCCAGAAACGCCCGTGCGGTGAAGAAGCGCGAGCGCAGGATGTTCAGCGCCTCATCCTGCCGAGGTGGCCAGTCGGTGGCGTTGACCACCGCATCAAACGGGCCGTCGATCTGGGTCAAAGCACGTTCAATCGACGTTGGATCGGCCAGTTCAATCGAATGCCACTGATCCACCCCATCAGGCTTTTCAGGGCTTAGGGCCGTGACCTCATACCCTTCGAGCTTGAGCCGTGAGATGATTGCCTGCCCGACATCGGTGGTACCGAGTAAAACCACGACCCGCATGAGTGTCACCGTAAATTAGAAACATCGTTGAACCACTCATAACGTGAATTGAATACAATGTCAGGCGGCGTTTGCGCGCAATGCGTTCGAAGGGTTGCAAGGCGGAATGGGGGCGCTGCCCCCTCGGCCTGCGGCCTCACCCCCGAGGTATTTAGGGCAAGATAAAGTTCATGCGTGGGTCTTTAGGATGCTGCCGGCGAGATAAAGTGACCCGCAGATCAGAATGCGCGCGTCAGGTGACTTGTTTGAGATCATCATGACCGCCGCTTCGACACTTGCGGCGACCTTTGACGGAATGCCGGCGTCGGATGCGTGTTTTGCGGTGTCATCGGCCGCAAGGGTATTGGACTCGCCGGGGATAGAAACGCCGGTCAGGCTGGCGGCGTGAGGGACGATGGGTGCGAGATAGCCCGAGACGTCCTTGGTGTTCATCATACCGCAAATCAGGTGCGTTTCGCGTTTCGACAGGCGTGACAGCGTTTCGGCCAGCGTTAGCCCGCACGCTGCGTTATGCCCGCCATCGAGCCAGAATTCCGCGCTTGGGGCCATATCCAGCAGCGGCCCGGATTGCAGTTTTTGCATGCGGGCGGGCCAGACCGCTTGGGTGACCGCCGCTTCACAGGCCGCTTCGTTGAAACCGAGGTGGCGCAGGGCGGCGATTGCAACGCCCGCGTTTTGAAACTGATGTGCCCCCATCAAAGACGGCGGCGGCAGGTCGAGCAAGCCGGTTTCGTCCTGATAAACGAGACGGCCGCGTTCCTCGGCGACGTGCCAGTGCTGGCCTTCGGCGATCAGGGGCGCCCCCAGTTTTTCGATACGGGCTTCGATCACCTCCATTGCGTCTTCGGTCTGACGGGCGACAACACAAGGGACACCGCGTTTGACAATTCCTGCCTTCTCAAAGGCGATTTGGGCAACTGTTTCCCCAAGGAACTGTGGGTGGTCGTAGGATACGGGTGTGATGATCGTCAGCGCAGGTTTCTCGACGACATTTGTAGCGTCCAAACGTCCGCCAAGCCCGACTTCAAGCAGCACGTAGTCAGCGGGCGTCCGTGCGAAAGCGAGAATGGCCGCGACCGTGGTGATTTCAAAATAGGTGATGCTTTCGCCGCCATTGGCGGCATAGCATTCGTCAAGCACCTCGGTCAGGGCGTCTTCCGAGATCAGTTCCCCTGCCAGGCGGATACGCTCATGAAACCGTGCCAAATGCGGAGAGGTATAGGCGTGCACACGTTTGCCCGCGGCCTCAAGCCCGGCGCGGATCATCGCCTGGGTCGAGCCTTTACCGTTGGTCCCGGCGATATGGATCACGGGTGGCAAATCGTTCTGGGGATTGCCCAATGCGTCGAGCAAGCGCCAAACCCGATCCAGAGTGAGGTCGATGATTTTCGGATGCAGCGCCATCATCCTTTCAAGGATGACGTCCGATGAGGCCGTGCTCATTCCGCGGCGTCGGCGGTTTCAGGCTCTGGCGCAGGCAAATCGCCTTTGATCGCGGGGCCTTCGCCCATCAGCATCCGCACAATCGTGATTAGCTCTTCACGCATTTCAGTGCGCTTGGTCACACGATCCAACATCCCGTGATCGAGAAGATATTCGGCGCGCTGAAAGCCCTCGGGCAGCTTCTCGCGGATGGTTTGTTCGATCACCCGCGGGCCTGCGAAACAGATCAAGGCATTCGGTTCGGCAATCTGCACATCGCCCAGCATGGCGTAGGATGCGGTCACCCCGCCTGTCGTCGGATGCGTCAGGACGACGATGTAGGGCAGGCCCGCCTCTTTCAGCATTTGCACTGCGACCGTCGTGCGCGGCATTTGCATGAGGGATAGGATCCCTTCCTGCATGCGCGCACCGCCGGCGGCTGAGAACAGAACCAGAGGGCGTTTCAGCGCAACAGCCCGTTCCGCAGCGGCAATGATCGCATTTCCGACATACATGCCCATAGACCCACCCATAAAGGTAAAGTCCTGCCCAGCCGCCACAATCGGTGTCCGGCCAATCTCGCCTTCAGCCACCAACATCGCTTCTTTCTCGCTGGTTTTCTTTTGGGCCGCCTTCATCCGCTCGGGATATTTTTTCTGATCTTTGAAATGGAGCGGGTCCGTCACAGGCTCAGGAACATCGACCTCAATGAAAATACCGCCGTCAAACAGGGCCTCGAACCGCTGGCGCGGTGTGATCGCCATGTGATGATCGCAATTGGTACAGACGTTCAGATTGTCGGCCAACTCGCGGTGGAACAGCATCGTGCCGCATTCATCACATTTCTTCCAAAGATTTTCCGGCACTTCGCGCCGCGAAAAAATGGAATTGATCCGCGGGCGGACGTAGTTTGAGATCCAGTTCATCGGACTTCCCTGAGAGCGTTAACAGCTTTCTAAATAAGCGGCCTTTCGAGCAGTTGCAATCCAAAGCGCGGTATCAGGCTTGTCTGAATGCGAACACTCAATTATTCCCGTGGTCGATACATTGGGAGAAGCGGCGCCGCGGCAGCTATAAGCAACAAAAAGCGCGCTCGCAAAAATATGATGAGAAGAACTTGAAACGGTTTTTGGTCCTTGCGTCTCTTTTGACGCTGACAGCTTGTTCCGGTGCGGACTTGGTTGGCTTTGGGCAACTTGGCCCAGCCACTGACACGGTTCGCTCGGTCGATCTGCGCAACGGCGACGTCACCATTGCCGCGCCCTCGGGGTTCTGTGTCGAGACGGGTCTGAGCGAGCCACAAGAGGGCTTTGTCGTGATGGGCGGATGCGATGTCATCACCCGTGGCAAGGCCTATGGGCCGGTCAACAACGCGATCATTGTTGTGTCAGTTTCGCAAGACCGCGCTGATGGTGTGGCGAGCGCCGATCGTCTGGTCGATATGGTTGGCGACAAAGGCGTTCTTGCGACCAAATCTGTTGAAAGCGTCAGCCTTGTTCAACTTGCGTCGGGCGGGGATACCTACATCCCGGGCGGCGATCCTAAAAACTGGCAGGGCGTCGCCACTGTAAACGGCTATCTTGTGCTGATGAGCGTCTATTCCGAGGAAGGTGGCACCGCATCCAAAGCCTCGGGTGGTGATCTTATCGTGACCCTTGCGCAGTTGATCCAACTCAACAGTCCCTACCGGATGCTGCCCAAACCGGCTAGGCTGCGACCAACGTAAAGTCGCACCGGCGAATTGCTGCTTTGTAAGACAACCGCGTATCAGTAAAGATTACATTTAAGTTTTAGGTCTAAATCGGGTCCAAATGGCAGAATCCAGAAAAACAATGATCGCAGATTGGTTCTATTCGGGCTTATTGCGTCTCTGGAATCGCGCGGCGACGCGGGCGAACACCGCCGACATCAGCAAATTGCGCAATCAGCGGACACGCGCCCGCATTCTTCGCTACCATCTGAACCGTCTGATCCATGTTGCTGACAATCGGCTGGCGCTGCCGTTGATCGGGTCGACCGCGATCCAGAAACCCTATGACGCCGATTGGGCATGGCGGCCCGAGATTTTTCGCGGCTCGCTTCCGGTGCCGGGCATATCCTCGGTCGAAAGCAAAACCAAAATGGGCGAACAGGTCACCCTGTTTCACGATTGCGTGGAATCCGAACTGACTTTGCGCCAATTGCGCAATACGCGGGAAGAGGATCTGGCACCCTATGGCCTCAGGATGGATGTTTTCCGCTTTGACGGCTCGTTCCTTTCGCTGGCTATCGATTTGCCGGACGAGGGCGTGAACGGGCTTGGACGCCGCCATTTGATTCGCTTGGAAACCGTCGTCGAGATGGAAAAACCGCTTGAGATTTTTGCCCGTCTGAACGTGCGCCACGGACCGAATTCTGAACAAATGGTGCGCGAACTGCCATTGAACGAACAAAACGTCATGGTCGAATTTGACCTTGGCTACACGCGATTGAATGAAAAACGCGTTGAAAACGCATGGATCGACCTGATTTTTGAAGGCCCCGAAATGAATCAGGTCATTTTGCGTGACCTCACCCTGTCCCGCCGTCCCCGCGCTGAATTCTAGGAGATTGATATGAGCACATCCGCCGTGACCCTGACTCCGAAGCGCCTGTTTGAGGGTGTCTGGACCGCCGTTATTCAATCCACAGCCAAAGACGCGCCGGATCTCATCGTCACCCATTTGGAAAAGCCTTTGCTTGGTGTGTCGCTGACCCAGATCGAAGGCAGCAATCAGTGGGAGTTGCAGGTTCCGGTTCCGGTCGAAGCGATCTGCGACGGCGTTCAGACGTTCCTGGTGACGGATGCGGCGACCAACGAGGAAGTCGGGAGTTTCACACTGATCTCGGGCGAGGCCTTGGGCGACGATATTCGCGCCGAGATGGATCTTTTGCGGGCCGAGCTTGATATGCTGAAACGCGCGTTCCGTCGGCATTGTTTGGAAACTCTGTAGCGGACGCCGCCCGACTTTACGTTAACGTCAAATTTCGGACCTGGTGACGCTAGGTTTCGCGTGACTTGCGGGTCGCACAATTGAATCCTGCGCCCAAAGGAGACCTCAATGTCTGAATACGCTCGCCTGTTGGCCCCGCTCAATCTCGGCTTCACGACACTCAAGAACCGCGTTCTCATGGGGTCGATGCACACCGGGCTTGAGGAAACCAAAGACTGGCAACGGGTTGCACGCTTTTATACCGAACGCGCCGAGGGCGGCGTGGCATTGATTGTGACAGGTGGCATGGCCCCCAACCGTGAGGGCGGCGTGTTCCCTGGTGCTGCTGGCCTGTTCACGGACGAGGATATCTCAAACCACAGGATCGTCACCGACAGCGTGCACGCGGCAGGCGGCAAGATCGCCATGCAGATCCTGCATGCAGGTCGCTACGCATACGGCAAAGGCTGCGTCAGCGCCTCGCCCATCAAATCGCCGATCAGCCCGTTTGCGCCAATCGAATTGGACGAAGACGGAATTGAAAAGCAGATCCGCGATATGGTCACAGCCGCTACCCGTGCCCGTGCAGCGGGGTATGATGGCGTCGAGATCATGGGCTCTGAAGGCTACTTCCTGAACCAGTTTCTGGTGACCCATGTGAACAAGCGGACCGACAGATGGGGCGGATCATATGAAAACCGCATGCGCCTGCCGGTCGAAGTGGTGCGACGTTGCTGCGAAGCTGTGGGCGCGGATTTTATCATCATCTTCCGCCTGTCGATGATTGATCTGGTTCCAGACGGATCAACGCATGAAGAAGTCGTGCAATTGGCCAAAGCCGTCGAGGCCGCAGGTGCGACGATCCTGAACACCGGCATCGGCTGGCACGAAGCGCGCATCCCGACAATTGC